>NZ_JBHVAL010000003.1:0-81550 GCF_042667405.1 Paenarthrobacter sp. NPDC057355
GGGTTTAAGGGGGTGGGGTGTGCGTGAGGGTGGGGTTTAAGGGGGTGGGGTGTGCGTGAGGGTGGGGTTTAAGGGGGTGGGGTGTGCGTGAGGGTGGGGTTTAAGGGGGTGGGGTGTGCGTGAGGGTTGGGGGAGGAAGCTACCGTTAAGCACATGGCTAATCCCGACGTCGTTCTCCTCACCAAAGCTGACTGCCACCTCTGCACGGAGGCGCGTGCCGCCGTCGAGCGCGTTACGACAGGCCTTGGCCTGGGCTGGACCGAGCAGTCGATCGACGGCGACCCGCAGCTGCAGGAGCGCTATGCGGAAGAGATTCCCGTGGTGCTGGTGAACGGTATCCAGCGCGATTTCTGGAAGATCGACGAGGACAGGCTGACCCGCACTTTGAAGAAAGCCCTGGCGGGCTGAGGGTGAAGCAGGCCAGCGCGGTGGCTTTTGTTGAGTCCGGCCGGGGGTCATAGAGTGGAACAACAAAGCGATGCAATGGAGAATACCGTGACTGCGCTGGAACCGTCCGCGGAAGCAATTTCCGGGGATAACGAACCTGCCGCCAAGCAGATCCCGCCCGCGGCTGTGGCCCGGATGACCCTCTATTTGCGTGCGCTGAACTCGCTCCTGGCCGAAGGAGTGGAGCGCGTCTCCTCCGAAGCGCTGGCAGAAGCGTCGGGCGTCAGCTCCTCAACGCTCCGCAAGGACCTTTCCTATGTTGGCTCCTACGGAACCCGCGGCGTCGGCTACGAGGTCCAGAACCTGAGCCGCCACATCGCCGCAGCGCTTGGCCTGACCCATGACTGGAAAGTGGCCATCGTTGGTGCCGGTAACCTCGGAAAGGCGTTGGCCCGGTATGGCGGGTTCGAGTCCCGCGGGTTCGACGTCGTAGCCATTTTCGACGCCGATCCGATGGTGATCGGCAACGAGGTCGGGTGGCTGCGGGTCAGCGACTCGGCCGAACTCGAGCGGGTCCTGGAAAGAACGCACACGAATATGGTGGTGCTCGCACTCCCGGCAACCGTGGCCCAGGAAGTGTGTGACCGTGTGATCGCAGCAGGCATCAGGAGCATCTTGAGTTTCGCGCCGGTGCTCCTGCAGGTCCCGCCGCACGTGAACCTCCGAAAAGTGGACATGGCAACGGAACTCCAGATTTTGGCCTACCACGCACAAAGGGCGCAGACGCCGGGCCAGGCTGTTTAGCCTCACCCGGGTCCGCGCCCGAAGTGCTGTAGGAAACCGGCCCTTTAGCGGGCGTACGGGTTTCCGAACTGCGGCGTCTTCCGGAAGTACGGAGCCGACGCCGGCAGGTACAGCAGGACGATGGCTGCGATGCCGAGCAACGCTGACAGTGTTGCCAGGCTCAGCGGTACCAGGGCGAAGATGGAAAGCGCAGCGAGGACAGTTCCAAGGATGCGCGCCCAGTTCTTGCCCTTGCGGACGTTGATGGCCACGAGGGCGTACAGTCCGGCACCGATGACGCCGAGTGCAATCATGACGCCAACAATGAAGCCCTTGACGTCTTCGAAGCGGACATCAGCTGCGCCACCGGCCGCCATCTGCTCTTCGAACATGCTCCTGAAGGCAGGATCGTTCATCGCTGCAATGGAGATGAAGATGGAAATGAGCCAGATCGCTCCGGCGCCAACGATCAACCAGAAGGCGATGTTGACCATCTGGGGGACCGTCGAAGGGCCCGGCTGCTGGCTTGGCCAGTTGGTGTCCTGGCCATACTGCGGTGCCTGGCCATAAGGCGAGGCGCCGGGCTGGCCGTACGGGGACTGCTGCCCGTACTGGGGCGCTGCCGGTGGCTGGGACTGCTGGCCGTACTGGGGTGCTGCCGGCTGCCCGTACTGCGGCGCCGCCGGTGGCTGGGACTGTTGGCCGTACTGGGGTGCTGCCGGCTGGCCGCCCGGCTGCGCGGGCTGGTTGGAGTCGCCCGGGTTCGACGGCGGGTATGGAGGGTTGCTCATGGCATTCCTTTGCTTGTTCGACTGCAGGTACGGCCGCCGGGATCAGCAAAGTGACCCTGCCCCCAGCGTGGTTCTGCTTCCACCGTACCCCCACGCTCCTGCGTCGATGCATACCCCACGCAGGAAATTCAAGGGGCCAGGGAAAATCATCATGTTGGAGTACGTCTTCATGATGAAGGCCGCGGGGACCTCCCAGGGATCCGACCGCGGCCTTCGACTCAGAGAGTCACTAAACGAAGTGTTTTTGCGATTCGGGGAGCCACATCATGATTGCTGCGGCTACGGCGGCAGCCGAACTGAGCAACGACAGGTTGAGGGTGATGAGGAGGAAGAGCAACGAGAGGACAGCGAAGCCGCCCAGAATGGACAGGACAAGCCTGGCCCACCGCGCTCCCTCCTTAAGACGGATGGCGATGAACACGTAAACGGCTGCTATCAGCAGGCTGAAGACGAAGTTGAAAATGCCCGTCCCGACCGCCAACGCGCCGAAGAAGTCACGGTAGATGAAGATGTTGGCAAAGCTGGCAATGACGCCGAGGGCCGCGGCGGCGACCCACAGCCAGTAGGAAGTGACGAGGGTTCTCGGGACGCCCGTGGTGTCGCGGAACCGTTGTGCGATGTTGTTGAAGTCCAAACCGAAGACGTTGCGCGGCGGCGCGTTATAGCCGAGGCCTGCGGGCGGGGCCGGGTTCGGGCCGGCCGGTGCTGCGTAGGCTGGTTGTCCCGGCTGCTGGTAGGAAGGGGGAGCCTGGTATCCGTTGGGCGGAACGCTGCCGCCTTGGGGTGGCTGGTAGCCCTGCTGGCCCTGGTACCCGCCGGGCGGAACAGCGCCGCCCTGTGGTGGCTGGTAACCGCCTGGGGGTTGGTAGCCCGCAGGAGGAACATTGCCTTGCTGCGGTGGCTGGGCGCCGGGCTGCTGTGGCTGGGGTGCTTCATCTGGGGTACTCATGGCATCACTGTAGACCGCAGGTTGAAGGTTGCATAGGAAATTTGGAGCTAACTCGCAGCTAAATACAGGGTGTTTGCCGAACAATGGCCTGGTGACCCCTGATCATGCGAAACGGCGCCCCTGCAGCACGAGGCTGAACAGGGACGCCGTCCGGGGTGTTGGGGAATCAGGCAGCTGCCGGAGCGATGAAAGCGAGCTCCAGGTTGATGACAACCTTGTCGCTGACCAGCACGCCACCGGCTTCGAGGACTGCGTTCCAGGTGAGGCCGAAGTCCTTGCGGCTGATGGTGGTTTCGCCCGAGACGCCTGCGCGGGTGTTGCCGAACGGATCCACTGCGACACCGTTGAATTCGGTCTCGATGGAAACTTCCTTGGTCACGCCCTTGATTGTGAGATCGCCCACGAGGTCGAAGCTGTTGCCGTTGGCCTTGACGTGGCGGGAAACGAAGGTGATCTCCGGGTACTTCTCCACGTCGAAGAAGTCCTCGCCCTTGACGTGGCCGTCGCGGTTGACGTCGCCGGAGTCGAAGCTGGCGGTCTGGATGGTTGCGTTGACTTTGGAGTCGGTCAGGGTTTCGCCGACCTCGAGGGTGGCTGCAGCGTCCTTGAACTGGCCGCGGACCTTGCTGATACCTGCGTGGCGGACGGTGAAGCCGATTTCGCTGTGGGAAGCGTCGAGGGTCCAGGTGCCGGTGGTGACGGAAGCGGGGAGGGTCATCATGGTTGTTGCTCCTATATGTAGTGGAAGGTACTGCGTGCTTGCCTGGTTGAACCCAATTGCTTGAAGCGTCAACCGAGCTTCGTGTCTAGTATAAACATGCATATGCATCTTTTATTCCAACTCCACGGAACATTTTCGGAAAATTTCGAGTTCTACTTGCGGTAGAAGATTTCGGATCGCCCCTCTTCTTTGAGAAACTGGTAAACATGCCCCAAGCAACTGTCCATCTGCTTCGCCATGGCGAGGTCCACAATCCCGACGGCGTCCTCTACGGTCGGCTGCCGGAATTCCACCTCTCTGAGCGCGGCCGGGAGATGGCCCGGATGCTGGCCGACCACTTTGTAGCCCGGGTCGGCGATGGCGCCAAAATCGTGTACTTGGTCGCCTCGCCACTGACTCGCGCCCAGGAAACCGCCATGCCGACGGCGGACGCGCTGAATCTGGAAATCACAACGGAACCGCGGATCATCGAAGCGGAGAACCACTTCGAGGGACTCCACCCCACCAAGAGCGAGTTCCTGAAGCCCAAGCACTGGTTCTACTTCCGTAACCCATTGCGCCCATCCTGGGGCGAGCCTTACAAGGAGCAAGCCGCCCGCGTACTGGCCGCCGTTGAAGATGCCCGCGTCAAGGCAATCGAACTGGGTGGCGACGGCGCCGAGGCCATCTTGGTCAGCCACCAACTCCCCATCTGGTCAACCCGGCTGACCGCCGAGGGCCGTCGCCTGGCGCATGACCCCCGCAAGCGTGAATGCACCTTGACCTCGCTTACGTCCCTGACCCTGGACGACGACGGCAAGATCATCCGAGTCGAGTACAGCGAACCCGCTGCCGTGCTGCTCCCCGGCGCGGCGAGCACTCCGGGGGCATAGAAACATGGACAACAACCTTTCCCGCCGCGGCGTTCTTACCGCCGGCGGCGTCCTGCTGGCCGGACTGACCATGGGCCTTTCCGCCTGCGCCCAAGAGGACTCCCTTGCCGAGCAGGCAAGGAAGGGCGACAACAAGAACTACGTGGCCGGCGACGGTTCGGTAACAGAGTTCGCCAAGGCGGACCGCGCAGCACCCGTGGCCCTCAAAGGCACCCTGTTCAACGGCGCTGAAGTCAAGCCCGAGGACCTGCTGGGCAAAGTCACCGTCCTGAACTTCTGGTTTGCCGCCTGCGCTCCCTGCCGTATCGAGGCCCCCCAACTCGAGGCCCTGAACCAGGAATTCAAGGACCAGGGCGTCCAGTTCTTTGGTGTGAACCTCCGGGATGAAAAAGCCACCGCTGAGGCGTTCGACAAGACGTTCAACATCACCTACCCGAGCTTCAACGACAAGGATGGGTCGGTGCTGCTGTCCGTTTCCGGCATCGTCCCCCCAGGTGCCGTCCCCACCACCCTGGTCCTGGACAAGGAAGGCAAAGTGGCCTCCCGTGTGCTCGGCGAGATTGAAAAGAGCACCTTGAAGGCCCTCATCACCTCCGCCGTGGCCGAGTAGTCGCCGTGAACAGTCCTTTCGCCGAGACGATCCTCAACGGTTCCCTGCTCCTGGCTGTGCCGGTGGCACTGCTGGCCGGGCTGGTCTCCTTCCTGTCGCCGTGTGTGCTGCCTTTGGTGCCCGGGTACCTCGGGTACGTCACTGGCCTGACCGGCGTCGACCTTGAAAAGCAGCGGCGGGGCCGCATGCTGGCGGGGATCGGGCTGTTCGTCCTCGGTTTCTCGGTGATCTTCGTACTCCTGGGCGGCGCCTTTGGCCAGCTCGGCACACTCCTGACAGGACCGCAGAATGCCTGGATCACGCAGCTGCTGGGCATCCTGGTGATCGTCATGGGCGTGGTGTTCATGGGTGGATTCGGCTGGCTGCAGCGGGACGCCAAGATCCATGCAAAACCGCGGGCAGGGCTGTGGGGCGCTCCGTTCCTGGGACTGACTTTCGGGCTGGGCTGGGCTCCCTGCATTGGTCCGACCTACTCCGCCGTGCAGTTGCTGAGCCTGTCGGGCGGGTCGTCGGCTGCCAAGGGCGCGCTTTTGGCGTTCATTTACAGCCTTGGTTTGGGCATCCCGTTCCTCCTGATCGCGCTGGCTGTGCGCCGCGGCATGGGCGTGATGTCCTTCTTCCGCAAGCACCGGCTGGCCATCCAGCGGATCGGCGGAGGCATCCTGATTTTGCTCGGCATCCTGATGGCCACCGGTGTCTGGGGCCACTGGGTGACCGAGTTGCAGTACTGGTTCCAAAACGACGTGAAGTTGCCAATCTGATGAGCGGGTCCGTGAAAGCCAACAAGAAGTCTCCAGCCGCCGAAAAGACAGCGGAAGGAAAGCTCCAGCAGGCCAAATCCGAGGCCGCGGTACCTGCGCTCGGAGTCAAAGGGATGCTCAGGTGGGCCTGGACGCAGCTGACCAGCATGCGCACGGCCCTGTTCCTGCTGCTCCTGCTCGCCGTGGGTGCCGTACCGGGTTCGCTTTTCCCGCAGCGCGCCGCGAACCCCGTTACGGTCACGGAGTGGATCAAGAACAACCCCGCAACCGGACCGTTCCTGGATGCCCTCCAGATGTTCGACGTCTACTCCTCAGCGTGGTTCTCGGCCATCTACATCCTGCTGTTCATTTCGCTGATCGGCTGTGTCACGCCCCGCGCCATCGCCCACTACAAGGCCATGAAGTCGCAGCCGCCCAGGACCCCGAAGCGCCTTTCGCGGCTTCCGGAGTACGGCACCCTGGCTGTGCCCGCCGACGCCGGGATCCCGGCGTCGAAAGCCATCAACGATGCCGCCGGGCTGCTCAAGAAACGCGGCTACCGCGTTGAAGTACGGGATGTCGACGGCGCCCTGCCGTCCCTGGGTGCCGAGCGCGGCTTCCTGAAGGAAGTGGGCAACCTGGTGTTCCACACCTCGTTGATCGGCGTGTTGGTGTCCGTGGCCATCGGCGGCCTGTTCGGGTACAGCGGCCAGCGCATCCTGGTGGAAGGCGAAACGTTCGTGAACACCCTGGTGGGCTACGACCAGTTCACGCCGGGGACCAATTTCCAGAGCAGCTCCCTCCAGCCGTACTCCGTCCGCCTGGACAAGTTCCAGGCGACGTTCGACCGGGAGTCTCCCCAGAAGACCGGCCAGCCGATCGACTACACGGCCGAGGTCACCACCAAGGAAAACCCGGATGCCCCCGAGCAGAAGGAAGTGCTCAAGGTCAACGATCCCATTTCCCTGGGCGGGACCAGCCTGTACCTCACGGGCAACGGCTATGCGCCCGTGGTCACCGTCCGGGATGGCGATGGCAATGTGGCTTTCCAAGGGCCTGTGACTGCCAAGGTTCAGGGTGCCAACTACTACTCCTCGGTGGTTATCAAGGTCCCGGACGGCAAGCCTGACCAGCTCGGCTTCAACGGCTTCTTCCTGCCCACCGCTTTCGAGTCTGACCAAGGAATTTCCTTCAGCGCCGACCCGGCATTGGCCAACCCGCAGTTGACGCTGGATTCCTACTACGGTGACCTCGGCCTTGACGACGGAGCGCCGCAGAATGTCTTTGAGCTGGACGTCAGGGACCTCACCCAGCTGAACGGGCGCAAGCTCGAAGCCGGCGGTATCGTGCTGGCGCTGGGCCAGAGCGCCACGCTGCCCGAAGGCAAGGGAAGCATCACCTTCGACAGCGTCAAGAAGTACATCGGCGTGGACATCCACCACAACCCGGGCCAGCTGTACGCACTGATCTTCGGCCTGCTTGCCGTTGCCGGCCTGATGGTTTCCCTCTACGTCAACCGTCGCCGCGTCTGGGTCCGCACCGGGACGCACGAGGACGGCCGAACCATGGTGGAGTACGGCGCGCTTGCCCGCGGCGAAGACCACCGCCTGGCAGGCGAAGCCGCAGCCTTGCGTGAACTCTTTGCCCGCGAATGGAACATCCCCGACCCGACGGAGCCCCCCGCCCCGCGAACCGTCTCTTCCTCAACCTCGAAGGACCAGTAATGCCAGCCATCAACGAAACCCTGGGCCAGTACAGCGAGCTGTTCATGCTGTTGGCCGCCGGCACGTACACCGTGGCGTTCATCGCTTTTGCCTGGGATCTGGCGAAGAGCAGCAAGACCTTCCATGCGGTGGACCTTAAGGCCGCAGCCAACTCCACGAGCGAAAAGGTGGCTGTCGCCGCCGGTCGCGTTGGGGCTGCTTTGTCAGGTCCCGACGCCGGTGGGCCGGCCGGGCGGGCCGAGCGTCCGACGTCGGGCCCCACCTACGCGGGCGGAACCGCCGCAGGCGACATGAGGTACACGGCCGAACGACGTGTTCCGGCACGTGTGGCCGTTGCCCTGACGGTTCTGGGCGTCCTGATCCATGGCGCGGGAGTGGTGACCCGGGCCTTGGGTGCAGGCCGTGTGCCGTGGGGCAATATGTACGAGTTCCTCACCACGGGTGCGTTCGTGGCGGTGGCAGTCTTCCTGCTCACGCTGATCCGCCGCGATCTGCGGTTCCTTGGCACGTTCGTCCTGGGTTTGGCGATCATCATGCTGGTGGCCGCATCCGTGTCCTTCTGGACCCCTGTAGGCCACTTGGTTCCCGCTCTGCAGAGCTACTGGCTCATCATCCACGTCTCCATCGCCGTCCTGTCTTCGGCCTTGTTCACCCTGACCTTCGCCATGTCCGTGCTGCAACTTCTGCAGTCGTACCGGCAGAAGAACCTGGCCGCAGGACGCAAGGACAACCTGGCCTTCATGCGGGTGGTCCCCAACGCGTTGAGCCTGGAGAACCTTTCCTACCGCATCAACGCCATCGCCTTCATCGGCTGGACGTTCACGCTCATGTTCGGGGCCATCTGGGCCGAGAAGGCATGGGGCCGTTTCTGGGGCTGGGATCCGAAGGAAGTGTGGACCTTCGTAATCTGGGTTGTCTACGCCGGGTACCTGCATGCCCGGGCAACCCGCGGCTGGACCGGAACCCGTGCGGCTTGGTTGTCGATCGTTGGTTATGCCTGCGTCATCATCAACTTCACCCTCGTAAACACCGTTTTCAACGGCCTGCATTCATACTCGGGGCTTTAGGAGCCAACCCTGTCCTGAGCAGGAGCTTTACCTGGATAGTCATCACAGGGTTCAAGAAATTGACAAATCGGTGTAGCAATTAGGCCTTTTGCCTCTCCGGAGCAGGTGCTAACTTGTTCAGGATCCGCAAGTGAAGCAGCCCGCTCGCGCCGTGCCATGTGAACTTTCGAGGTACCCATGAGCTATGTTCTCGCCATTGACGTCGGGACAAGTTACACAGCCGCAGCTCTTCTCAGGCCTTCCGGGAGTCCTGCACCGACTCCTGAAGTCCTGCCCCTGGGGCTCCATGGAAGCGCCGTGCCGTCGGTGCTTTTCTACGCAGATGATGGCCGGATATTGGTCGGGGAGGCCGCCGAGCGCAGGGGCTTGGACGATCCCTGGCGGATGGTCAGGGAGTTCAAGCGGCGCATAGGGGACGCGGTTCCGCTTGCCGTGGGCGAGACGTGGTTGGCCCCTGAGGACGTCTACGCCACCATGGCCCGCTGGGTGGTGGACAGGGCTGAAGAGCGTGAGGGGAGTTCGCCGTCGTCGATCATCATGACGCACCCCGCATCGTGGGGCGGGCACCGCACCTCCACTGTACTTGCCGCACTTAACCTCGTCGGGCTGACGGAGGTCACCCTGATCAGTGAACCTGTAGCCGCGGCGCTCCATTATGCCGCCCAGACCCGCGTAGAGGACGGCAGTACCATTGCCGTGTACGACCTCGGCGGCGGGACGTTCGATACTGCGGTCCTGCGGAAGACAGCCCCCGGCACCTTCGAACTCCTCGGCCGTCCCGACGGCATTGAAACCCTTGGCGGCGCCGATTTCGACGCCGCCGTTCTGCGTCACGTGAGCGCCCACCTGGGTGAGGCCATTGAGGGGCTTGATCCGGACGCGCCCGGTAGCAAAGCGTCTTTGTCGAGGTTGCGGCGGGAATGCCGGGAGGCCAAGGAAGCGCTCTCCATGGACAGCGAGGCCAGTATCGCCGTCGCACTGCCGGGAACGCAGCGGACGCTGCGGCTGGTCCGGTCCGAATTCGAAGCCCTGATCGAAGCGCCCATCCGGGAAACGGTGCATGCCCTGGAGCGCAGCCTGCGAAGCATCAACGTTGAACCCGCGGAGCTGAGTGCTGTCCTGCTGATCGGTGGATCGTCGCGCATACCCTTGGTGGCCGGCATGATTTCGGTGGAACTCGACCGGCCCATCGCCGTCGACGCCGATCCCAAGTCCTCCATCTGCCTGGGGGCGGCCGTCGCTGGGGCCGGGACTTCGGCAGTCATGGACGCGGCTGCTCTGGCGGCGGTTGCTTCGGCGGTTCCTGAGGAGGTTCCTTCCGCTGTTCCTTCCGCCAGTCCTGCACCGCGGCCTCGCACCGTCACCTCCAGGCTTCATCTTGGTAGCGCAAAAGCTGCGGGCTCACCCAGCCAGGCGCCGCACGCCCGCATCCGGCTGGCAGCAGCAGCTGTCACCGCGGCAACGGCGCTCACCATTGCCACCGCGACGGCGGCGCAGAGCCCCGAGGGCAGCGGCGTGCTGGCGTCCATGTTCGGCAACCAGGCCGCCGACATCATGCGCGGCGACGGCGCGCCCGCTGCCGGGACGAACGCCAACGGCGGGGGAGCCCCGGCAGCGGCGCCAGTACTCGGTAGCCCGACGGCGGGACTTGAGGCAAGCGCCAAGGCGGGAGGGGCGCGGGCGGGGACACTGAAGAGCCCTGCGGGGTCGGGAAGTGCGGGAACCGGGGGCTCAGGCAAAGGGGCCGGGACGGGCCAAGGCTCGACGGCGGGCTCGACGGTCGGCTCGTCGGGGACCGGCGGCAGCACCGGGACCGGCGGCGGCACCGGGACAGGTGGTGGCACCGGGACAGGTGGTGGCACGACACCCGGTACGCCGGGAAACGGAACCACCACGCCCGCTCCGGACCCTACTGGCGGTGCTGCCAGCGGCCCCACACCACCTCCCGCAACGACGCCACCCCCTTCCACCACTCCGCCGACTGTGCCGCCACCGGTGACGGATCCAACAACGCCTCCCGTCGGTTCAGACCCAAGCGTCCCACCGCCGTCGACGGACCCCGCTGTGCCGCAGCCGGAACCGACTGTGCCGCAGGATCCGGCGCCGTCGCCGGAGCCGACGGTGCCCCAGCAGGAGCCCAGCCAGCCAGCCAATCCGGACCCCGCACCAGTACCGTCAGAAACAAGCCCGAATCCGGATCCCGCGCTGACCCCGGCGGTCTGACCCATGACGGGACACGACCACCAGCCAGGCCCACCGGCATCTGAACTGACCGGCCAGCCGGCCGCCGTCCACCAGCTGCTCTTGGCACTGTCCGTGGGATATTCCCTTCCTTCCCTGTTGCCCGGCAGCCTGGCGGACAGTGATCTGGACTCCGTGGTCAGCTCTGCGATAGACGCGGGAGTGCTGCTGCCGGACGGTTCGGTAGTGGGAACCGTGCAACATGCACTGCTGAGGGCGACACCGCCGGTCCGTATCCGGGAGCTGCAGAAGGAACTGGTGGACAGGATTTCGGCGGAGGGCCATCCTCTGGGTGATCTGGCCCGCAAGCTGGCGCGAAGTGGCTTTCAGGACCCGCGCGTCGTCGCGGAACTGGAGCGGGCCGCAGAGTCGGCTCTGGACGCAGAACCGGGTCTTGCGGCTGAAATCTACGCCGAGGCGCTGCTGGCAGGGGGAAAGGACTTCCCCACGGCAGCCAAACGTGCGCTGGCGGCGGCGGCCCTGGGTGACCTGGACACAGCCGGCAGGATCGTGGACCGTCTCCTCGCGGCCCCGGACGCGCCGGACCTTCGCCTGGGGGTCGACGTGGCAGCGGCCGTATGGGCGCAACGGGGCATGTTGTCCCGGAGTGCCGAAAGCTATGCGTGGTTGGGCCCGGACAGGATCGAGGGCTCGGTGCCCCTTGCGGCAGTGGCCATGATTGGCTCGGGCAACGTTGCCGGAGCCGAGCAACTGGCTGCGCTGGCAGCCCCGGCAGGCTCACCTACGTTGTTGGCTGTGGCATTGTCCTTGACCCAGCAGGGTTTGCTCCGGTCGCTGGGACCCCGGCCGCAAACGGCGCTTCCTGAACTCATCAGGGCTTCGGACATGATGAACGCGGCCCGGTCATCCATTCCCCTGTCCGAGACACCGGCGGCCCTTGCCGCGTTGTGTGCCCTGCACACGGGGGAGCCCGGCATCGCGGCCACCGTGCTCAATTCTGCACTGGCCGCCGGGCAGGGAGGTGTTACCGCCCGTCCCAGGCTGTTCCTGCTGCAGGCCTGGTCCGCCATGCAACAGGACAACGCGGACGAAGCCCGTTTGGCGATCAACGAGGCGGTGAAGGCGAACCACTGGCCCTTGTCACCCCGGGATGACTTCCTGCTGGCCGCCTTGGACGTTGGCTTGGCGCGCCGCGGCAGCGAAGTCCACGAACTGGTGCTCGCCTGGGATCGCGCACGGGAAGCCATGATGCATGTGTCCGTGGACCTGTTCAGCCTCCTGCCATGGGGCGAGCTCATGATTGCCGCTGCACGCTTGCGGGAGACCCGAAGAGTCGGGCATTACCTGGACGGCGTGTGGCATTTCCTGGAGCGGTTGCCGGATGCCCCCTTATGGTCGGTTCCCGTGCACTGGGCTGCCGTGCAGGCAGCGCTGCTGGGCGAAAGTCCGGCCGAGCTCGCGCCGCATGCCGCTGCGCTTGTCCGGGCGTCTGAACACAGCCATGTGGCTGCCGTGCTCGCCACGGCGGGCAAGGCGTGGGTTTCAGTCCTGGCTGGGAGCTTTGAAGCGTCCGACGTCGAATCCGCCGCCCGCGATTTGGCCACCGTCGGACAGCCATGGGAAGGCGCACGCCTGGCCGGCCACGCCGCCGCGCATGCCGACGAGCGGCGGGACATGGTGAGGCTCTTGGCCTGTGCCCGCGATATCCATCCCCAAGGAACTGCCCAAGCTGCCTCTACCGAACGCGCCACCATGCCAACTGACGCGCCTCCTGCCGGGGATGGTGGCGCTCCGGGGTTACAGGACCCCTCGGGGCTCAGCGCAAGGGAACGCGAAGTGGGCCGCCTCATCCTGGAGGGCAAGACCTACCGGGAAATCGGCGAGGCCATCTACATCTCGCCCCGCACTGCGGAGCACCACGTGGCCCGGATGCGGCGCCGCTTGGGGGCCGAAAACCGTTCCGAACTCCTGGTCCGGCTGCGCCTGGCATTGGGGGAGGGGTACCCGCCCCCGTAGCGGGTACTCCTCAAACTCCCTAACGGAAAACCCCTCGATCCCCTAATGGCCGGGCACCGGGTAGGGGGACCACCCCCGATGCCCGGCCATTGGTGTCGGCAATACGTTGAATGCAAGCCCGGCAAAGGCGCCGGGCCAATCACAACCCACCACAGAATTTGAGGGAGCAGTCCAATGCCAACACTCGCACAACAGCTCGTGCAGTTCCTGATGAGCCTGTTCAATGATCCCGATGCCGCCGAGGATTTTGTCCGTGATCCGGAAGCGGCGCTCGCCGCCGCAGGGCTACGCGACGTTTCCTCGGCAGACGTGGACGCCGTCCGTCCTGTGGTTCTGGACTACGCGCCCATCAACGCACGGTCCTCGTTCGACCGTGAATACAACACAGGCGGCAACCACGCCACCACGGGTGGCGGGCGCCCGGAGCACGACGGCGGCGGTTGGGGCGGCGGACGTCCCGAGCACGGCGGCGGCGGTGCCGGCGGTGGTTGGGGCGGTGGCCATGACGATGACGAGCACGGGCACGGCGGCGGCGGTTGGGGCGGTGGCCATGACGACGACGAGCACGGGCACGGCGGCGGCGGTTGGGGCGGTGGCCATGACGACGACGAGCACGAGCACGGCGGCGGCGGTGGTTGGGGCGGTGGCCACGATGACCACGCCCACGCAGTCCAGCAGCTGGTCCACGTGGTGAACAACTACTCGTACACCACCACCATCGACGACCGCGACACGATCACGGACCAGTCAGTGAACCAGAACATCTGGGCCGATGGGGACGTGACGCAGTTCTTCAACCAGGATGCCGTAACTGCCTCCGGTGACGGTGCCATTGCTGCCGGTGGCGATGTCTCGAACTCGGGCAACACCACCACTACAACCACTACCACCAACACCGATGACCACTCGGTGGACAATTCAGTCCACGTCAACACCAGCGGCGATAACAATGACGTATCCGTGGGCAACGACTACTCGGACCACTCGGTCACCAAGGATTCGTACAACGCCAAGGATTCGTACAACACCGACGTCGACGTGGATGTGGAAATCAAGGACTCCTTCAAGGAGGACAGCTCCACGCACACCACCACCAACACGACGAACACCACCAACACCAACACGAACTCCTTCAACGACAACTCGAAGGATGTGGATGTGGACCTGAAGGACGTGCAGGTCATCAACGACTCCGTGGTGGTCCAGGACAACAAACTGGATCTGGACTACTCGCCCGACTACTCCACCAACGTGGAAGTGGACGACGTCAACGTCATCAACGATTCGATCGTCGTGGCAGACAACGAGTTGACCTACACCGAGGACAACTCCACCACCGTCGGCGATGTGGACGTGGATTACACCAACGTCGAGGACAACGTTGTAGTGGCCGACAACGAACTCGATGTTGAGTACAACGACATCAGCGATTCGGTAGTGGTTGCCAAGAACGACGTCGAGATCGACTAAGACAAAGCGCGACACCCCCAGCAGTGCCCGGCAGGCGGACCACCTCCTGCCGGGCACTTCGTGGCCTCCGGGGCGGGCCGGGAAACAGCACATCATGTGAGCAAAGGAAGAGCCGTGGCGGAAACCGTACGCATCACCACTTTGGTGGAGCACGGAATGGCATTGGCGGGTGAGCGGAATGACCTCAGGCGGCGCCTGGAGAACACCCTCAAGCGTCTGCAGGATCCAAGCATCAGGGTGATTGTGGTGGGCGAGTTCAAACAGGGAAAAAGCCAGCTCATCAATGCGCTGGTGAACGCCCCCGTTTGCCCGGTGGATGACGATATCGCCACCACGGTTCCCACAGTGGTCAGGCACGGTGATCCGGCGTCGGCTGTTGTCCTGGTTCCGTCGGGCACCTCCGGGGGACCGGACAGCGCCACGGGCGACGAACCGGTCGCCGAGCAACGGGTGGACCGCCAGCCCGTAGACCTGACCGCGTTGGCGGATTTCGTGTCGGAGAAAGGCAACCCCGGGAACGCCAGGAGCATCATCGCGGCAGAGGTGGGCCTTCCCAGGAAACTCTTGTCCGGCGGGCTCTGCATAGTGGATTCCCCGGGCGTGGGCGGCCTGGGCTCAAGCCATACGCTGACTACGCTGACGGCGTTGCCCTCGGCACATGCCATGCTGTTTGTCTCCGACGCATCCCAGGAGTACACGGAGCCCGAACTGCGGTTCCTTCGGCAGGCCATGCGCGTCAGCCCCAATGTTGCCTGCGTGTTGTCCAAGACCGACCTCTATCCGGCATGGCGGCAGATCGCTGAGCTGGACAAAGGACACCTGGCTGACGTTGGGCAGGACATCCCGATGTTCCCCGTCTCCTCGGAGCTGCGGCTGCAGGCCGCACGGTTTCAGGACGCCGAAATGAACAACGAGTCCGGGTTCCCCGCCCTGATCTCATACCTTCGAAACAGCATTGTTGGTGAAGCTGCCCTGCTCCGACGCCGATCAGTGGGCAACGACCTCGTCTCCGTGACCGGAAACCTCATGCTGGCATTGCGGTCCGAACTCGCCGCCCTGGAAAATCCTGAGGACACGCCCCAAATGATCGCAGGCCTGACGGCGGCAAAGGAGGACGCCGATGCACTTCGCAAGAAGTCTGCCCGGTGGCAGACAACCCTGAATGACGGCATAGGCGATCTCATCGCGGACATGGAGTACGACCTGAAGGATCGCCTCCGCCGCATACAACGCGAGGCCGAGACTGCGATAGACCGGGGGGATCCGGGCCCTGCGTGGGAACAGTTCGCCAAGTGGCTTGAACAAAGCGTCGCCGCGGCGGTATCGGAAACGTTTGTGTGGACCAGCGAGCGCGCCCAGTGGCTGGCCGGCCAGGTCGCAGGGCATTTCTCCGAGGACGAAGTGGCACTCCCGGCCCTCCATGTAGCGGACACCGGGGGCGTGCTGGATCCTGTGGCAGAAATCCAAGGCATGGAAGACGGGCACATGGGACCGATGCAGAAGGTCCTGATCGGCATGCGTGGGTCCTACGGTGGGGTGCTCATGTTTGGGCTGCTTACAGGTTTGTTCGGTATGGCCCTGATCAACCCCTTGTCAGTGGGAGCCGGACTCATGCTGGGCCGGAAAGCGTACCGGGAGGAGCAGGAAGCCAGGCTCAAGCGCCGGCAATCCGAGGCCAAGCTTTTGGTACGGAAGCAGGTGGACGACGTCGTATTCCAGGTGGGCAAGCAACTCAAGGACCGCTTGCGGCTGGTACAGCGAGCCACCCGGGACCATTTCACGGACATCGCAGAGGAATACCACCGTTCCCTCACCGAATCCGTGTCGGCGGCGCAGAAGGCAGCGGCGACGTACGCTGCGGAAAGGGAACTTCGAATCAGGGAGATCAAGAATCAGCTCAAGGCCGTGGATTCGTTGAATGCTGTTGCCCGGCAACTGCAGGAGGAGGGGGCTGCAGCACCGCAAACCGTTCCGGCGTCGACGACGGTTCCGGCGGGATGATTGACTCGGGTGTCGCGGGAGCAGCGGAGCTGCTGCGCCAGGCGCGGGAGATATACCAAGGGGATCAGGCCGCCTTGGCGGTGCTCGATGAACTCGACCAACGCCTCGCCGGTCCCCTGCGCATCGCAGTGGCGGGGATGGTGAAAGCCGGAAAGTCCACTCTTCTCAATGCCATCATCGGCGAGGAGATCGCGCCCACCGACGCCGGAGAGTGCACCAGGATCGTCACGTGGTACCGCTACGGGCATGCGCCGCGGATCACCCTCCATCCGTTGGCAGGTGGGCCCCGGGCCCTCCCGGTGAACCGTGAAGATGGCCGCTTGGTATTTTCGTTGGGGGAATTCCAAGCGGAAGACGTGGAGAAGCTGGTGGTGGACTGGCCATCGGCCAGCCTCCGGGACCTGACCTTGATCGATACTCCGGGCATCGCTTCCCTCTCGAGCGAAGTGTCGGGGAGGTCCACTGCCTTCCTGCTTCCCGAGGATGCCCCCACGGCCGCCGATGCTGTCATCTACCTGATGCGCCACTTGCACGCCTCGGATGTGCACTTCCTGGAATCGTTCAGGGACACGGCCGCCGGGAAGTCGGGGACTGTCAACGCCCTGGCTGTCCTGTCACGCGCGGACGAGATTGGCGCCGGACGGATCGATGCCCTGATTTCCGCAGCTGTGATTGCCGAGCGGTACAGCCGGGACGACAACCTCAAGCCCCTGGCTCTGGGTGTGGTTCCTGTTGCGGGGTTGCTGGCACAGAGTTCAAGGACCATGCGGCAACGCGATGTGGACGCTTTCATGGCCCTGGCGCGGCTCGACCGCAACCAGCGGGAAAGGATGATGCTCTCAGTTGACCGGTTTGTCCGGGCCGGACCCGAAGGGCTGGCTGGGCCCGACGGCTTGGCTCCGGAGCTGAAGGAATCCCTGGTTCAACGGTTCGGCATGTTCGGAATCCGGCTCGCGGTGGCGATGATCCGGGGCGGAATCGACAGTCCAACGGAACTGGCGCACGAACTCGCAAGGCGCAGCGGACTGGGCCAGTTGCTTGGCACCGTCGACTCGCTGTTCCAAACGCGGGCCGAGGCACTCAAGGCGCGTGCCGCCGTCGTGGGTTTGGAATCTTTGCTCAGCGGTTCCCAACCCGGGCAGGCAGCGGTCCTCGAAACGGCATTGGAGCAGTTGCTCGCCGGTGCGCACGAATTCAGGGAACTGAAGCTCCTGGGGTTGCTGCGGACGGGGGGTGCCGGGCTGCCTGCCCGGCAAGCCGGGGAAGCCGAACAGTTGGTGGGCGGTCGGGGCAATCTCCCATTCCAGCGGCTGGGACTCTCGCCGGAAGCGGGCCCTGCCGACATCGCCCGGGCCACACGCGAGGCCCTTGGCCGCTGGCGGAGCATCGCGGAAAATCCACTGTTGGTTGACTCATCGGCGGTGGATGCGTGCCGGGTGGTCTTGCGCAGTTGCGAGGGAATCCTGGCGGCTATGCCCGCCGTCCGCTGAGCAGCCAGTTAGTTGTGGAGGGCAGGAACAGCAGTATCAGGCCGGCTGCGGCGAGGACGAACTGGATGGCGAGAAGCAATGTGGCCATGACGCCGTCGGCACCGGGAGCCGCCACATAGTCCACCGTCACCACCGTGACTACGGCGTGGAGGAGCACCACGGGAGCCAACGCCCAGCGTGGCCACGTGCGTCGCCTGAAGAGCACTGCCAGCAGGACAGCTTCCGCCGCCACCACCAAGGAGATCAGGGCCAGGCTGCCAAGGAATACGACGGCGGTTGCCCCCTCGACCGCTTTGGCGTCACCGTCCGGGACCATGGACTGGATAACACCCTTCAAACGCTCGAAATGCCCGTCCCGGCCAAGGAATCCTGTGACCACGACGGCGATACCGGCCAGGAAGCTTGCAAGCCACAGCGAGCGGGACAACCGAGCAGGTCCGGGTGGCCTCACGGCAGCAGCTATTGGTGGCGGGGTGGAAAGTGAAAAGCCGGGGCGTTGGGGCGGTGCGGGTGGCCCGCTGACTGATGGAGTGGAGTTCGACTGCCGTGAACCATCAGCTTGCTGGGCCATAATCGCCTACTTCAGCTCGTCGGTATCGTGCGCATCCGGCCCACTGCTTGTGGCATCATCGCCCGAGCCGAAACCCTTGCCATCGCTTGTGCCACCGGATGACTTGTCGTGGAGTTTGCGCTCTTTGGCTTCGAGGTCCGCCTTGAGCTTTTTCAGGCGGTCCTGTTCGGCCTGGTTGCGGCGCCGGGTTTCCAGGTTGCGGAGGAACTCGGGGTCGTCATCCGGTGCGGTGGGGTGGCGCCGCGCGGGCGCTGCCGTGGGCTTGTTGTACGGGCGGCCGAAAATGAACCACAAAACGGCGCCCAACACCGGCAGGACAATCATCACGATGATCCAGGCGGTCTTCGAAATGCCGCGCGTCTGGTGGCGGTCCGTACGTATGACATCCACCAGGGCATAGACGAAGACAACAAGGACGACGACGACGCCAATAACGCGGAGCATGCATCAAGTCTAGTGCCCGGAAGCCGTTCACTGCGTGCCCCGGTTTGGGCTGTGATCAGAGTGCAACCATCAGGGCGGCTAAACTTGGATGGTGGCTTTCCTGAAGTATTCCCTCATCCGCTTGGCACTGTTCGTGCCGTTGTTCGTGCTTTTCAACTTTTTGGGCACTGGTGCGTTCCTGGCCGTGATCTGTGCCGGGGTGATCGCCTTTGCCGTCTCCTACCTGTTTTTCCAGAAACAGCGCGACGACGCCACAGCCGCGATGCGCGAACGTTTCTCCGGGCGGGCCAAGCCCATCCGTACCGCCAGCGAGGTTGAAGACGCCGACGCCGAGGACACCCTGGTGGAGCAGAACCCCGACGTAGCCATCAACAACGACAAACGCCCCGGCTCCCTCTAGGAGTTTTTGTACAGATAACGCCCCTAAGAAGGCTTCTTAGGGGCGTTATCTGTACAAAAACTCAGAAGCCGCGGCTCAGGATGAGGCCCAGCGAGAACAGCAGGCTGTAGCCGAGGTTGATCAGACCGGTCTGCTTGAGCACCGGGATCAGGCTCTTGCGCTTCTTCCCGTTCACCATCAGCCACGCCGGCATGAGGCACGCGGGGATCAGCAGCAACACGATCAGCATCCACGGCTTGGTGGGCGCAAGGACGATCACCAACAGGATGGCCACCGCGAGCATCAGCACATAGCTTTCCCGGGCGTGCCGGTCGCCCAGACGGACGGCCAGAGTCCGCTTTCCTGCCGCGGTGTCCGTGGGGATGTCGCGGACGTTGTTGGCCATCAGCAACGCACACGCAATGAGGCCCGTGCCGATCGCGCCGATGACGGCCGCCAGGCTGACCTGTCCGGCCTGCGTGTACGTGGTTCCGAGCGTGGCAACCAGGCCGAAGAACACGAACACGAACACATCGCCCAGGCCCATGTAGCCATAGGGGTTCTTGCCACCGGTGTAACCCCATGCTGCAAGGACGCATCCGATGCCCACCAGGATCAGCCACCACGTCTGGGTGATGATCACCAGGATGAGGCCGCACACCATCGCGGCACCAAACAGGCCAAACGCCGCCCACTTCACTTGTTCCGGCCTCGCTGCGCCGGAACCCACCAATCGCAGGGGGCCCACCCTGTCCTCATCGGTTCCTCGGATGCCGTCGGAGTAGTCGTTGGCGTAGTTGACCCCGATCTGGAGCAGAAGCGCAACGAGCGCCGCCAGGATCGCGTTCGGCAACCGGAAAGCCTGGAGCTCGTACGCCGCTGCCGAACCGATCAGGACTGGCGCAATTGCCGCGGGCAGGGTGCGGAGCCGGGCTCCTTGGATCCATTGTGCAGCTGTCGCCACGTGTCGTACCTCGTGTGTTTCGCGTTTGATCTCAGTTGGGGGAAGAACTTGTCTATTGTCCCTGATGGAGATTGGAAAGAAGTTCAATCATGGCCAGCCTGTCCGGTTTTCCGTTGGGCAGCATCAGCAATTCCCTGTCGGCAAGGACCGTTTTGGGCGCCAGGATGCCCAGGGCGGCTTCCCTTCTCGCCGTAAAACCGCTGATTCCTTCGCGGCTTGGGTCCTCGACCGCGATGTAGGCAGCAACTGCCTGCCCCCACTCCCGCGACGGCACGCCGGCGACGAAAGCCGCATTGACGCCGTCGAGCTCCTCCAGCTTGCTTTGGATGTACGCGGCGGAGGCTTTGACGCCGCCGGTGATGATGACGTCGTCGGCACGCCCGAGCACGGTCAGCTTGCCGTCCGAAGAGAGCTCGCCGAGGTCGCCGGTGACGTACCAGCGGGTGCCGTCCTCCTCGAAGAAAGCCCTCCCGGAAGCTTCAGCGGCATCCAGGTAACCGGCCGCCACGGTGTCGCCACCCAGCAGGACACGGCCTTCCAGCTCGCCCTCGCCAAGGCGGATTTCGACGCCGTCCAGTGGCTCGCCGTCGTACACGCACCCGCCGCACGTCTCGGCGGAGCCGTAGGTGGTGACCACGTGCAGTCCCTCGGCGTGCGCCGCCGCAAGGAGCTCCGGCGATGCAGGGGCGCCGCCCAACAGGATCGCATTGAAGCGCCGCAGGACGGCCAGGGTTTCCGGGGCAGGGGAGTCCAGAAGCCGCTGAAGCTGCGTTGGTACCAGGGACGTGAAGCGGATCTTGTCCGTCAGTTCCTCCGCTGCGGCGGCGAAGGCCTCCGGTGTGAAGCCGTTCGACTGGTCCATCACCCACGGGCGCGTTCCGGCGAAGAGCGAGCGGACCAGTACCTGCGCGCCGGCCACGTACTGCAGGGGGAGTGCCAACAGCCACTGACCTTCGCCACGCAGGGCCATGGCCGTTGCCACGGATGACGCCGCCAGCGCATCGATGGTCAGCACGGTCGCCTTGGGCGTCCCGGTGGAACCGGAGGTGCGGACCACCAGCGCCGCATCCTCCACGCCGGTCTCCACAGGAACCGCACTGGGCTGGCCGGATGCGTCCGTGACGATTTCGACGGCGGGACCCTCACCGTGGAGGGCGGCGGCGAGTGCTTTGAGAATCGGATCGATATCCACGGCCGGTCCTAGAAGTAGTAGGGGAAGCTGGACCAGTCGGGATCGCGCTTCTGGAGGAAGGCTTCCTTCCCCTCCACGGCTTCGTCCGTCATGTACGCAAGGCGTGTGGCCTCGCCGGCGAAGACCTGCTGCCCGGCGAGCCCGTCGTCAGCCAGGTTGAAGGCGAATTTGAGCATGCGGATGGCTTGGGGCGACTGGCGGGCGATGTCCGCAGCGTACTCGAGGGCGACCTCTTCCAGTCGTTCGTGGTCCACGGCTTCGTTGACTGCGCCCATGCGGACCATGTCCTCTGCGGAATACTCGCGGGCAAGGAAGAAGATCTCACGCGCGGCCTTCTGCCCGATCTGGCGGGCCAGCAGCGCAGAGCCGTATCCGGCGTCGAAACTTCCCACTGTGGCGTCCGTCTGCTTGAACTTGCCGTGCTCGCGCGAGGCGATGGTGAGGTCGCTGACGACGTGCAGCGAGTGCCCACCGCCTGCCGCCCAACCGTTGACGACGGCGATGACCACCTTGGGCATCGTCCGCATGAGCCGCTGGACTTCCAGGATGTGGAGTCGGCCGGCGCGGGCGGGATCGATGGTCTCCTGTGTGTCGCCCTCTGCGTAGCGGTAGCCGTCGCGCCCACGGATCCGCTGGTCTCCACCGGAGCAGAACGAGTGGCCGCCGTCCTTCTCGGAGGGACCGTTGCCGGTGAGCAGAACCGTCGCGACGTCGGGGGTCATCCGGGCGTGGTCCATGGCGCGGTAGAGCTCATCCACGGTGCCCGGGCGGAACGCATTGCGGACTTCGGGGCGGTTGAAGGCGATGCGGACGGTGGGGAGGTCCTTGACCGAGCCGTCGGCGGAACGCTCAACCTGCCGGTGGTACGTCATGTCCTTGAAGTCATCGAAGCCGGAAACTGTGCGCCAGCGCGATGGGTCAAAGATGTCGGAAACCTTGGCAGGGAGATCGTTGTTCACACTCCGAGTCTAGTAATGGCCTCAGCTGATGCAGAACTCGTTGCCTTCCGGGTCTGCCATGGTGTGCCATTCGTGGGGTCCCTGGCTGGCGGTCCACAGGTGCCTGGCGCCGCGGGCTTCCAGTTCCTTGCGCACAGCATCCTTGTCCCGGCCGTCCAGTCGGACGTCCCAGTGCACCCGGTTCTTCACGGTCTTGTCGTTCGGGTCCGTCTGAAAGAGGATGCGCCGGCCGGTCTTGGGGTCCGGGTCCTCGGCCGGAACAATCGCGCAGCCATCGGCCCAGACGAGTTTGCCGTTGTGCGTGATGGTCTGGTCCTGCGTCGCGAAGCCCTGCTCGATCATGGAGCGGATGAACGCCTCGTCCTGGGGCTCCACCTTCCATTCGAGGGTCTCAGCCCACCAATCGGCGAGGTCGTGGGGCTTTTTGCAATCGACTACTACCTGGATGTTCAGTGACATGCCCCCAAGCTATTCCGACGGCGGGTGGCTGGGTAGGGGGATGCGGTCACCTTCCGTCCGGGTTACCCAAGTAGGTAACAGCAGATGTCGCAATGAGGGCTTAGTGGGACGTTTGCTGTTACTCAGTTGGGGAGGAGCTCCGGGGGCACCGCGTAGATCAGCACAACGGCCATCAGGTTCTTCGCGGCATGCACGAAGTAAGAGAACATCAGGTTCTTCCCCGTCCAGACATACACGGCCACCAGGACCGTGGCCATCCCCAGGTAGGGTGCCAGGGCTGACAACACCAGGCCTTCACGGCCCACCACATGGATCGAAGCAAAGACCACCACGGAGATCACGCAGCAAATCCAGATATTCACACGCTGCGACAACTTCCCGATCAACAGGTGGCGGAACAGGTACTCCTCCACGAACGGCCCCAGAACCACCAGCAACGGCACCATAAGCCAGGCCGGAACATGCTGCAGCAATCCCTGGATGCCCAGCTGGTTCTCGGAACTCTGGGCGGTCCCGAAGGCGGCGACCAGGATCGCTGTGAGGATGAGCATCACCACGATCGCGAGCGGAATCATGCCCAGGGTGAACCACGGCCGGGTTCCCAGGATCTTGAGGTCGCGCCCCACCACGCGCCAGGCTGACGCCACCGCAAATATTCCGACGCCGGCATAGAAGATCGCGTTGACCGCATAGGATGCGGTGGCCGGGTCCGCGAACAGCTGAAGCATGAGCCGTTGTACCGCTCCGCCGGCGAAGGTGAAGTAGAGGGTGAAACCGAGATAGGCGGCCACGGCAAGGGCATCCAGGGCAGTAAACCTGTACAAAGATGCCTTGGTGTGAAGAGTGCCCATGTGTCCAGCCTAGCTTTGCCGCGCAGCCCCCGCTTGGCTACACTTTTCGGTATGCCTAACTTTTCATTTCGGCGCGCCAAAGTTGTCCGCCGTCTGGCTGCTGTCCTCGCCGCGCTTGCCCTGATTGTGGGCTTGTCCGCCTGCGGGGGTGCCTCGCCTGCCAGCAACGACAACCGGCCCGTTGTCCTGACTACATTCACGGTGCTGGCCGACGTCGCCAAGAACGTCGCCGGGGACAAGCTGCGCGTGGAGTCCATCACCAAGGCAGGGGCCGAAATCCATGGCTACGAGCCCACCCCCGGGGATATCCGCAAAGCCGCCCAGGCAGACCTCATCCTGGACAACGGCCTCAACCTCGAAGCCTGGTTCTCCCAGTTCGTCGAAGGCCTGGACGTCCCGCACGCCGTCGTGAGCGAAGGCGTGGACGTCATGCCCATCGCGGAAGACTCCTACCAGGGCAAACCAAATCCGCACGCCTGGATGTCGCCCAGGAACGTTCAGCTGTACGCCGGCAACATGGCCAAGGCTTTCGCCAAGCTGGACCCCGCCAACGCGTCGGCATACGAAGCCAATGCGAAGGCTTACAGCGCCGAACTCCAGACCGTCCAGGATGAAATGGTGTCCAAGTTGTCCGTTCTTCCTGAAGCACACCGGGCGTTGGTGACCTGTGAGGGCGCCTTCTCCTATCTCGCCAGGGATGCCGGCCTCAAAGAGGTCTACATCTGGGCAGTGAACGCTGAACAGCAGGCTACGCCCCAGCAGATTGCCCGGGCCATCGAGTTCGTCAAGGACAACCAGGTCCCCGCAGTCTTCTGTGAATCCACGGTGTCCGATGCCCCCATGCGGCAGGTAGTCGGTGCCACCGGTGCCACATTCGGCGGGGTGCTCTACGTTGACTCGCTGTCGGAAGCCGATGGACCAGTGCCTACCTACCTGGACCTCATCCGCCATGATGCGAAGACCATCACCACGGCACTGACAGGAGGCGCCCAATGAGCACACCGGCAATC
Source organism: Paenarthrobacter sp. NPDC057355 (assembly GCF_042667405.1). Lineage (NCBI taxonomy): Bacteria > Bacillati > Actinomycetota > Actinomycetes > Micrococcales > Micrococcaceae > Paenarthrobacter > Paenarthrobacter sp. NPDC057355. The sequence continues at coordinate 24,653 of NZ_JBHVAL010000003.1, forward strand.
GTCGTCGACAATGTGACGGTCCACTACGGAGACGTCCTGGCCCTGGATTCGGCGTCACTGACCCTCGACCATTCGCGGATCTGCGGGCTCGTGGGCATGAACGGTTCGGGCAAGTCCACCCTGTTCAAGACAATTATGGGCATGGTGAAGCCGGACAGTGGCAAGGTACTCATCAACGGCCACCCGCCCGTGAAGATCCGCAAAGAGGCCGGCATCGGCTATGTTCCCCAGAGCGAAGATGTGGACTGGGCCTTTCCCTTGTCCGTCCGCGATGTGGTGATGATGGGCCGCTACGGGCAACTTGGCTTGACGCGCCGCCCCCGGAAAGTGGACCGCGACGCCGTCGAAAATGCCTTGGAACGCGTGGAGTTGGGCGAGTTCGCCGACCGCCAGATAGGACAACTGTCCGGCGGCCAAAAGAAGCGGGCATTCGTGGCCAGGGGCATTGCCCAAGGTGCCACCATGATGCTGCTGGACGAACCGTTTGCCGGCGTGGACAAGCGCTCCGAGGCTACGATCACCAGGCTCCTTCGCGAGCTCGCCGCAGATGGTGCCACCATCCTGGTGTCCACGCACGATCTTCACGCCCTCCCGCAGCTCTGCGATGAGGCCGTGCTCCTGATGCGGAAGGTGCTCATGCACGGTAGCCCGGACGTTGTGCTGCAACCGGAAAACCTGGCCATGGCCTTCGGACTCGACGTCATGAACAGGGGCTGAGCAATGGAATTCCTGCTGGAACCCCTTAGCTACGACTTCATGGTCCGTGCCCTCGCGACAACTGCTATTGCCGCCGTCGTGTGCGCGGTCCTGAGCTGCTGGCTCGTCCTCATCGGCTGGTCCCTCATGGGCGACGCTGTCTCGCATGCGGTGCTGCCCGGCGTCGTGCTTGCCTACATTGTGGGGGCGCCTTTCGCGCTCGGTGCGTTGGTTTTCGCGCTCATCGCGGTGACCCTGATCGGGGTAGTGCGGAACACGAGCCGGGTGAAGGAGGATGCGGCAATCGGCATTGTGTTCACGTCGCTGTTCGCCCTGGGACTGGTGCTGATCTCCGTGACGCCGAGCCAGACCGACCTCAACCACATCATTTTCGGCAACCTGCTGGGCGTCAGCATGGCTGACCTGGTCCAGGTGGTGGTCCTTGGGGTGGTGGCTTTCGCCATCCTCATCCTCAAGCGCCGCGACCTCACCCTCTATGCCTTCGACCCCACGCATGCGCACGCGATCGGCCTCTCGCCGCGCCGTCTGGGGGCCTTGCTGCTGGGCTTGCTTGCCCTGACATCGGTGGTGGCCCTGCAGACCGTGGGCGTGGTCTTGGTGGTGGCCATGCTGATCATCCCTGGCGCCACGGCCTATCTGCTGACTGACAGGTTCTCGCGCATGCTGGTCATCGCGCCGGTGATCTCAGTGGTGTGCTCCGTGACGGGCATCTACCTGAGCTACTACCTGGACACGGCTTCCGGCGCCATGGTGGTGGTCACCCAAGGTGCCGTGTTCGCCGTCGTATATCTGTTCAGCCCACGGCAGGGCCTCATCGGTACGCGCTTGGCGAAGGCCCGCAGGAAGCGGGCTACCGCCGTCGCGTAGCGGCGGCGGGGTGGTGCCAGCTGTTGCCTGCGTCACGGGTCGGCCGTCACATGCCGTAAGATGGACGGGTTGCGCGAACGTTCGGCGTTCTGCGGCATGCGTCACACAGCGGGTCCCTCAAACGGGAAAAACCCGAATTTTGTGTGCCAAATCCGCCCGTGCTCCGGCACCGGCGCAACCCCAACAGCAACACCCCGACCCACAAGGAACAGCTGTGCCGCAAAGTACCCCCACAGATCTCAAGAACCAGACGGCCTCAACCACCGCCGTCGGTTCCTCCCTCAGCGCCGAGGGATACAAGAAGACCCTGAGCCGCCGCCACGTCACCATGATCGCCATGGGTGGCGCCATCGGCGTCGGCCTCTTCATGGGTGCCGGTGGCCGCCTGGCCTCCACCGGCCCGGCCCTGATTTTCTCCTACGCCATTGCCGGCGTCATCGCCTACCTGCTGATGCGCGCCCTCGGCGAACTCATCATGTACCGCCAGACCTCCGGTTCCTTCGTGAGCTACGCCGGCGAAATGTTCGGCAAGAAGGGCGCCTACCTGTCCGGTTGGATGTACTTCATCAACTGGGCCATGACAGGCATCGCCGAGCTCATCGCAATCGGTCTGTACTTCCAGTTCTTCTTCCCCAACGTGCCGATTGAACTGTCCGCCATCGCAGCATTGGTGCTGTTGGTGGCCGTGAACCTGTTCAGTGTCAAGGCGTTCGGAGAATTCGAATTCTGGGCTTCCTGCCTCAAGGTTGCCGCGATCGTGATCTTCCTGGCTGTTGGCACGTTCATGGTTGTCACCAACGCCAAGGTCGGCGAGGGCCACGCGTCCGTAGCCAACCTCTTCCATGATGAAGGCGGCATGTTCCCTAAGGGCGGCCTCGTGATGATCCTGGTCCTCAACGCCGTGATCTTCGCCTACAACGCCATTGAACTCGTCGGGATCACCGCCGGTGAGATGGAGAACCCGGAACGCGAAGTTCCCAAGGCGATCCGCGCCGTCGTCGTCCGCATTGTGGTGTTCTACGTCGGTTCCGTGACTCTGCTTGCCATGCTGCTGCCCTCCGATCAGTACAAGGCCGGCACCTCGCCGTTCGTGACGGTCTTCGGGCAGATGGGCCTGGGCTGGATGGGCGATGTGATGAACATGATCGTCATCACCGCCGCGCTGTCCTCCTGCAACTCCGGCCTGTACTCGATCGGCCGCATCTTCCGCACCATGGCCAACAACGGCCACGCCCCGCAGTGGCTGACAAAGATGTCCTCGCGCCACGTCCCGTACGCGGCCATCCTGGCCATTGGTGGCGTGTACCTGGTGGGCATCCTGCTGAACATCTGGCTCGGTGGTTCGCACGCTTTCGACCTCGCGCTGAACACCGCCTCCATTGGCGTCATCTTCACTTGGGGTTCGATCTTCGCAAGCCAGATCGCCCTGCGTCATAAAAAGGGCAAGGTGTCATCCCTGCCGATGCCCGGTTCGCCGTGGACCAGCTGGCTGGGCCTCGTGGCACTGCTGGCCATCACCGTGCTGATCGGTTTCGACACCATGACCGACAAAGCCACGGGCGAGGTCTTCCTCCTGGGCCTCTGGACCCTGGCGACCATCCCGTTCTTCGCCCTGGTTCTGTGGCTTGGCTGGCAGAAGGTCAAGAACAACGAGCCCAAGAGCGAACTGTTCAGCTAGCAACTGACTGGCATTAGTGGTTGTTATGAGCCCTCAGAACAACCACTAATGCCAGTTACATGGGCGTCCAACCTTGCCCAATCAGCGCATTCCGGACTTTGGATACAGCTTGGCGAGCGTCGTTTCCCATGTGGCGTTTTGAAATGCGAACAAGGGTCCATCCGGCTCGACTGAAATCTTCTTCCCGCTCAATGTCGCGGATAATTTGGGCAGGATCCGAGTGGCCCTCGCCGTCATATTCGACTGCCACCCGGAGCCCGGGACAGGAAAGGTCGGGTTGACGCACGACGCCGGAACCCAGTTCGGTGGGCCGGTTGACCTCCACTTGCGGCAACTTTGCCCGCTCAAGTGCCAGCCGAAGCCGCGTTTCGGGCGCGGAATCGGCTCCGACGCGGGCCTGCTCCAAGGCAAGGCGCGCCTTCCTGATTCCGGGCGTTCCTTTGTGGCGGTCCAGCATGGTTTCAAGATCTTCGCGCGTGCAGTAAGGATCGCTGCGCCCCTCGAACTCAACCCGTGGTACCCGCAGCAGGTGATCAGCCACGACGGTGATCTCGTCAATGCTCATCTTCCGGGAGCAATCGAGCCACGTCCGTGCCCTGCTGGTGATCAACAATCCGTTGTGGTTGGCAATTTCGTCCTCGAAGAACTGTCCGACATGTCCCACCACACCTTTCCTCCTCGGGATTGCCATGGTGTCGGGCCGGGAAATGTGGATGACGGATTCATGGCTGCCCGGCAGGAATCCAGGAAATTCCCAGAGCACGAACGCCGTAGCGTGGGATGCCGCGGAAAACGGCGTAATGACGGTGTAGGGCCGGATCGCCACGGAGAGTCCCATCGCGTTGTCCGAAGCGGGGCTCCGTATGCCTCTGCTTGGTGAGTCCAGCCCCCTGTGCCTCCACCGCTGACGGGAGACGCCGGCGTCGAGCGCTTCTTGCCAGGTGAAAGGGGCGACTTTAAGGCGATCAGGCAGCTGCTTGGGAATGCGCATTCCTCCATGCTGGCAAATTCCTGATGCGGGCGGGCGGTTATCCACAGGCCGCACGTACTCGCTCCCAACTGACTGGCATTAGTGGTTGTTTTGAGCGCCCAGAACAACCACTAATGCCAGTCAGTTGGGAGTGTCGTAGCTCGGGTCTAGGCTCGATGTATGGAGCACACCACCACCTTGACGCAGCACGTAAACGCCGTTCCGGAGAAAGTCTGGGCCGTCATCTCGGACATCCCCGGCTCGGCAGGTACCCTGTCCGGCATTCATTCCATCCAGATGCTCAGTAAGGGTCCGTATGGCGAGGGCACCCGCTGGAAGGAAACGCGTACCATGATGGGCCGGCAGGAAACCGTCGAGATGTGGGTATCGCAATCGGATCCGCCCCGCAGGACCACCGTGAAGGCACTCCAAGGCGGGGCGGACTACACCACCCGCTTCGACCTCGTGGAACGCGGCGGCGGCACGGACCTCACCCTCACGTTCGGCGCCGAGGTCATCAAGCCCACGCTCCTGAGCCGGATCGGCATGGCCTTGTTCGGAAAGATCGGGATGGGCATCACCCGCAAGGCCCTCGGCAAGGACCTCGCGGAGATCGCGGCGAAAGCGGAGTCGCTCTGATGGCAGCGAAGGTTGCGGCCCCCAAGATTTCCCCGGTGCGGTTTGAGGAACTGCGCGACGACGACGCCCCGGACTTCCAGCGCGGCGAACGGTACGACGGCGTCCGGCTCACCAAGGTTTCCGCGGACGGCGAGGAACTCAGTGGTGCGGATTTCATCGAGTGTGAGTTCAACGGGGTGTCCTTCAACGAGGCACAACTGCGCGGGGCAACGTTCCGCGAGTGCGTTCTGGCTGAGCCGTATGCGCCCGTACTGATGGCTGCGCGGACGTCCTGGCAGGATGTGGAGATCACCAACCCGCGATGGGGTTCGGCCGAACTCTACGAGGGCACCTGGCGTTCAGTCCGGATCGACGGCGGCAAGCTGGACTACGTGAATCTGCGCGGCTCCAAGCTCATGGACGTCCAGATCTCGGATTGCATCATCAACGAGCTCGATCTCGGCGGTTGCGCGGGGACCAGGGTGGCGCTGAAGAACTGCACGATCGGCACCCTGGATGTCACCGGTGCCAAGCTCAAGGACGTGGACTTGCGGACCTCGGAGTTCCGGGGAATCAACGGCTTGGCCGGGCTGGCAGGGGTTGTCATCGACGATTACCAGCTGAGCTTGATGGCGCCCTTGCTGGCCGGACATCTTGGAATCCGGGTGATCTGAGGTGGTGGAGGGGCGGTCCGGCGGAGAGCTTCATCTGTTGACCGTCCCGCTGGGCCGTGTAATCTTTATAGAACGAACGGTCGGTATATTATTCCGTGCCGGTCCCTCTCACTTTCGCGAAGGATGTTCTCATGGTCGAGGCTTTTCTTGTTGGCGGCGCACGTACGCCTGTCGGGCGCTACGGTGGCGCACTGTCCTCCGTCCGCCCCGACGACCTCGCAGCATTGGTGGTCCGGGAAGCGGTGGCGCGTGCCGGCGTCGACCCTGACTCCATTGACGAGGTGATCCTTGGCAACGCCAATGGCGCCGGTGAGGAGAACCGCAACGTCGCCCGCATGGCAACCCTCCTGACCGGACTTCCCCTCCACATCCCTGGCATCACGGTCAACAGGCTCTGTGCCTCCGGCCTGAGCGCCATCATCATGGCCAGCCAGATGATCAAGTCCGGTGCCGCGGACATTGTGGTGGCCGGTGGCGTCGAGTCCATGAGCCGTGCGCCGTGGGTGCAGGAGAAGCCCGCCACGGCGTTCGCCAAGCCGGGCCAAATCTTCGACACTTCGATCGGCTGGCGCTTCGCCAACCCGCTCTTCACCAAGGGTGAGCTGTCCCGGGACGGCAAGATGACCTACTCCATGCCGGAAACTGCAGAGGAAGTGGGCCGGGTGGACAACATCTCCCGTGAGGACGCAGACGCCTTGGCTGTTCGTTCACATGAGCGCGCCCTGGCAGCCATAGCCGGGGGTCGGTTCAAGGACGAGATCGTTCCGGTAACCGTCAAAACCCGGAAGTCCGAAACCGTGGTCGACACCGACGAGGGCCCCCGCGAGGGAACCACCATGGATGTGCTGGCCGGGTTACGGCCTGTAGTCCCTGGTGGATCCGTAGTGACCGCAGGCAACTCTTCCACCCTCAATGACGGCGCGTCGGCGATCATCGTGGCTTCGGAAGCCGCCATCAAGAAATTCGGCCTCACGCCCCGCGCCCGAATTATCGACGGCGCTTCGGCAGGTTGCGAACCCGAGATCATGGGCATCGGCCCCGTCCCGGCTACGCAGAAAGTCCTGGCCCGGACCGGGGTTGCTGTTGACCAGCTCGGTGCCGTAGAGCTCAACGAAGCCTTCGCCACCCAGTCGTTGGCGAGCATGCGTCGCCTCGGGCTGGACCCCGGCATCGTTAACAACGACGGCGGTGCCATCAGTTTGGGACACCCGCTCGGTTCCAGCGGCTCACGGATCGCCATTACGCTCTTGGGCCGCATGGAGCGCGAACTCGCCTCAGCGACCGGACCCAAGCTGGGTCTGGCGACTATGTGCATCGGCGTCGGCCAAGGTACTGCAATGCTGCTGGAAGGCGTGTAATGGCACTGAACCCTGAAGACTTCTCAGCGCTCCTGATTGAAGAGCGGGAGGACAGGCTCATCGTCCTCCTGAACCGTCCAGAGGTACGCAACGCGATCGACCAGACGATGGTGGATGAACTCCACGCAGTGTGCGCCGAGCTGGAACGCAACCCGAAAGTGCTGATCATCGCCGGAACCGATGGGGTGTTTGCTTCTGGTGCGGACATTGGGCAGTTGCGTGAACGGCGTCGGGACGACGCTTTGCAGGGCATCAATTCAACGATCTTTGTCCGCATCGCCAGGCTGCCCATGCCGGTTATTGCGGCCCTGGACGGGTACTGCCTGGGCGGGGGAGCGGAGCTCGCTTACGCCGCAGACTTCCGGATCGGCACGCCAAGTGTCCGGATCGGAAACCCGGAGACGGGCCTGGGCATCATGGCTGCCGCCGGTGCCACGTGGCGCCTCAAGGAATTGGTGGGGGAACCGAAAGCCAAGGAGATCCTCTTGGCAGGCGCGGTCCTGAGGGCCGAAGAAGCGCTCCGGATCAACCTCATCACCTCCATTGTTGAAGCGCCGGAGCTGATGGACGCTGCACACGCCCTCGCTGATCGGATCGGTCGCCAGGACCCGATGGCCGTTCGCATCACCAAGTCGGTGTTCCATGCTCCAGCGGAGGCCCACCCCCTCATCGACACCCTGGCGCAGGGCATACTCTTCGAATCCCAGGCAAAGTTTGACCGCATGCAGGCGTTCCTCGACAAGAAGTCGGACAAGAAAACAGCAGACGAAACTACGCAGGACAGGACCCAGAAATGACAGACGCTCCCTCCATCCCGCACGTCGTAGGAGTCCTGGGCGGGGGCCGGATGGGCGCCGGCATCGCGCACGCCTTCCTCACCAAGGGCGCAACGGTGATCGTGGTGGAGCGCGATCACGAGGCCGCAGCGGGCGCCCACACCCGGGTTGCCGACGCTGTGGCGAAGTCCGCAGCCCGTGGCACGCTCAATGAATCGGCCGAAGAGGCCATGTCCCGCTGCAGCACCTCCACGGATTACGAATCCTTCATCCACTGCGGCCTGGTGGTGGAAGCTGTTCCCGAAGATTTCGATCTCAAGGTCTCAGCGCTCAAAGCCGTGGAAGACCATCTGTCAGGGGACGCGTTCCTGGCTTCAAACACGTCATCGCTGTCCGTCACGGGACTCGCCAACGAACTCCGCCGGCCCGCCAACTTTGTTGGGCTGCACTTCTTCAACCCGGTGCCCGCCTCCACGCTGATTGAAGTGGTGCTGGCGAAAGAGACGTCTCCGGAACTGGCTGAAGCGGCGAAAAACTGGACGGAGGCACTCGGCAAGACCGCCGTCGTCGTTAATGACGCTCCCGGCTTTGCTTCCTCGAGGCTTGGCGTGGCCATTGCCTTGGAAGCGATGCGCATGGTCGAGGAAGGCGTCGCGTCCGCCAAGGACATCGACGCTGCGATGGTTCTTGGCTACAAGCACCCCACGGGCCCGCTGAAGACCACGGACATAGTGGGATTGGACGTCCGGCTGGGGATCGCCGAGTACTTGCACTCCACGCTTGGTGACCGCTTCGCCCCGCCGCAGATCCTGCGGGACAAAGTCGCGCGCGGCGAGCTCGGCCGCAAAACGGGTAAGGGCTTCTTCGAATGGAACGACTAGGCTTCGCAGCCGGTTAGGCTGGCCGGGTGACTTCAATCGAACCCATCACCCTGACCGGAAAACTCGTGACCCTCGAGCCGTTGGCGCCGGAGCACCACGATGGTCTGGTGGACGCAGCCCGGGACGGTGACTTGTGGACCCTTTGGTACACCTCGGTTCCCACGCCGGAGGGTATGGCAGCCGAAATTGAACGTCGCCGGTCGCTTCAGGATGCGGGTTCCATGCTGCCCTTCGCCACTCGGCTCAACGCTACGGGCAAGCTCATCGGCATGACCCCTACATGAACATCGACGCCGCCACCCCCCGCGTGGAGATCGGCTCCACCTGGAACGCGGCGTCGGTGCACGGCACGGGAACCAACCCGGATTCCAAACTGCTCCTGCTCAGGCACGCGTTTGAAACCCTGGGCTGCCCGGCCGTGGAGTTCCGCACGCACTGGCTGAACCACCAGTCCCGCGAGGCGATCGCGCGTCTGGGGGCCAAGCAGGATGGGGTGCTTCGGAACCACTCGCGCACCAAGGACGGCGTGCTTCGCGACACGGTGGTGTTTTCCATCCTCGAGCACGAGTGGCCAGCAGTGCGGACCGGTCTGGATTACCGGCTGTCGAGGTACGGGGCGTAGCCAACACTGTGACAACACTCCGGAAGCCCAGATTCAGTCTCCGCACAGCCATCGTCGCCATCGTCCTGGGAATCTTATGGTTCCTTCTCTTCAATAACGCGCTGGCACCCGAAGGGGCCGTTGAAGCGCAGGGGACTGTCGTTGACCAGGAAATCAGTGGCAAAGGTTTATGTGAACCCATCGCCACTGTGGTGGTTGACGGCGTCACCTACCGGACCCCGCCAGGCACCAGCGCCAAGCCCTGTGCGTATGGGATCGGTGATTCCATCGATGTTAGGTACCATCCGGATGACGTGGCCGGAACATTGGAAATTCCCCTTGAAGGGTCCTCGAAGAAGGCGGTCGCGTTGCTCCCGTTGGTGGGGGTGGTGCTGCTGATCGGCGGCATTGTGTCTCTGGCGGGGAACATCATCTACCGCCGACGGATCAAAGCCTGAACACCCTGCTGCGAGGTCTTTTCCCTGCTTGCCGGCAGGCGTAATCTGGCCACACATTGCCCCGGTATGCGGCCGACTGGTGGGCGAGCCGCGACATCCGCGAACAGCTGAAGATCGGATTGCCGGAGCCCCATCACCGCAAATAAAGGGGATTAATCATGGCAAAGCAAAATACACGACGCCGGATCCCGGCTTTGGTCGGCGGCCTCGCCATCGCGGCGCTCACGTTGGGGTTCACCGCCGCTCCTGCCACCGCAGCGCCGCCGCCACCGCTCGACTATGTCGCGCTGGGTGATTCGTATACGGCTGGCACGGGGGCGGATGGGCTCTACTGGCCCGACGATGAAACATGCTGGCAAAGCGAAGGAGGATACGTCGACCTTGTGGCTGCGACAGGCCGAGTGGACCTTGTGGCGAACGCTGCATGTCATGGCGCCTTCCTGGTCCCGTTGGGAAGAGCAACGCCGATAAACGCGCAGCTCGCAGGGCTCATACCGGGATCCCTGAATGCGACAACCGATTTGGTAAGCATCACGGCGGGAGCCTTGGATGCGGGTAGCGGACTGGCCCTGCAGGCCTGTTCCACACCCGATGCCCAACTGTGCTCCCTCACGGTGGCCGGTACCATCAGCAATCTCCAGTCCGGTTCGCTCCAAGGTGCTTTGGCCCTCACCTATCAAACGATCCAGGCTGCTGCACCGAATGCCACCATCACTGTGCTGGGATACCCCCGGCTTTTCGACCCAGCCCAGGGTGACATTGTTGTCAACGGAATCACGGTGGTTCCCGTGGTCAACCAAATCCTGGTCAACCAGGCCATTGACGCCCTCAACGCCACCATTGCCAAGGCCGTAAGAGCCAGCAGTACCAACGCCGTCTTCATAGATGTCACCAAACGCTTCCGCGGCCACGCGGTTAACTCGGATAATCCTTGGCTTGTGTTGCGCCTGGCCCCCGTGCTGCCCAATACGCGTTTGCCCGACGCCAACTTCCACCCCAACGACGCCGGACATCAGGCCTACGCGTCAGCACTGCTCTCCACGGTAAAACCCGCCAAGCTGGTGAAGCAGTAACTCACGTTGTCAACCCGCTGATCAGTTGCCGGCAAACAACGGATCAGCGGGTTCGCCACGGTTCCACCCTGATGTGCTTAGCATGGCTTCCATGGACGGGACTTCTTCAGCGCACCAAAGTGTCCACTGGGACGGCGCTGTTAACGCCTGGAAGATCGCCGGGGACGTATACCGGATGGGTCGCCAAGAATGGGTCACCGGGGCCGGTTGGCAGCAGATGTACGACGACGGCGTCCGCACCGTGATCGACCTCCGCGCCTCGCGCGAGCGTCGGCAACGCGACACCGATCCCGAGGTGCCGGAGGACGTGAAGGCGCGTATCGCCGTCGTACATTGCCCAACTGAAGATCCGGACCATAGCCAATTCGGGGAGCTGTTCGGCCCGTATTTGAAGGACCCGGCACAGTATGGCGACTACCTGCAGCTGTTCGGAGAGAAGATCGCGGCGGTGTTCAAGGCGATAGCTGCCTCGCCGGGCAAAGTGGTGGTGCATTGTTCGGCTGGCCGGGACCGCAGCGGGATGATTGCAATGATGCTGCAGCGGCTCGCAGGGTTCTCCGATGACGAGATAATCCGCGGATACGAGCTCGCGGCACGGGGGATCAACGAGAGGCACCGTACGCACGGGGCGCCCCATGCCCACGACCCCTATCTTCCCGATGAGCAGCTCGAAGCCTTGCTGGCGGAGCGTCTGTCCAGTCTGAGGCTCTTCCTGGCGTCGGTTGATGTTGCTGGTTTCCTGGAGGCCAATGGCCTTGCCGCCCGGGAGGTAACGGCAGTACTCAGCAAACTCCGCTGACCCGACGCTGCTAACATGCAGAGTTGACTCACTCCCAAGCCCCTGGATGGAACCGCATGACTCACGGCGCCCGTGTCACTATCGTGACCCGAACCAAGAACAGACCCGTTTTCCTGGCCCGCGCGCTGGATGACATTTTTGCGCAAACTTTCCAGGACTTTGAGTTGGTCATCGTCAACGACGGCGGCGACCCGTCCGACGTCGAGCGCCTCACCTCCCAGCGGCCGGACGCGGAGAGGGAACGTATCACCACCCTCCACCACCCGGAATCAGCGGGAATGGAAGCAGCCTCAAACGCCGGCGTGAAGGCGGGGAGTGGCGAGTTTGTCGTCATCCACGATGACGACGACTTCTGGGCGCCCGACTTTCTCGCCCGCACTGTGGCCTATCTTGACGAACCCGCGCATGCTGCCGAGACCGGCGTGATGGTTCGGACCGAAATCGTCATCGAGGAATTGGTTGATGACAGGATCGAGCCTGTCCGACGCGAGATCTTCTGGGCCGGGATGCGGCAGATAACCCTCTCGGACATGCTGAAGATCAACCGGGCTGTCCCTATTTCATTCCTGTACCGCCGCAGTGTCCATGAAGCTGTGGGGTTCTACAACGAGAACCTCCCTGTGGTGGGCGACTGGGAGTTTCACCTGCGCGTGTTGAGCCATTCGCGGGTGGGCTTTCTCGACGGCGAACCCCTCGCTTTTTGGTCCCAGCGCCCCGAATCAGAGGGGCACGACGGCAACAGCATCTTCGCCAAGGCGGCCGAGCACGCACAGTACGATGCCTTGGTCCGCGATGAGCATCTCCGCGACGGCGTGGCCCGGAATGGTCTGGGCACGATGCTCTACCTGACCCGTGTCCTGACCGAGCAGGAGGAACTTATCGTTGCCCAGCAGCGGCGCCTGGACGAGACCACAGCCAAACTTGATCACATCCTTGATCGCCTTGAAGCCCTCAACCAGACGGTCGTGACGCGGACCAGCGTAGGGGAGTTCCTGAAAAAGCCCATGCTGTTGGCAAGGAAGTTCGGACTCCGCCACTGACGCTCGTTCACGTCCCGCTTGATTGGGCTGGACGCTCGTTCACGTCCCGCCTGTTTGGGCTGGACGCTCGTTCACGTCCCGCCGTCATCTGAACGCGCACTATCGACTATGCAGGCACAAGCCCCTATGATCACGTTGGGCCGCCAATCGATGCGGCCCTTCGTTCGCATAAAATTGGGGGACCCTGCATGGGGATATCTCGCGGCCTTTTTCGGCTCGCTCTCGCACTTGTGGCAGGCCTTGTCCTCGCCATCCTTCCTGCCGGTTTGGCATCGCCGGCCCTTGCCGCGGCTACAGGAAGCATCTCCGGGACCGTCACGGTCCCAGCCGGCGTAAATCCAGCGGACATCACCGTTTTCGCGGAAGGTCCGCAGGGGTCCATTTCGGCTCCCGTTAACTCTGACGGAACCTATGTGGTCAAGGGCTTGGAAACGGGAAGCTATAAGGTACATTTTTCCTACCTATGGTCGCCGTCGCCCGTGCTGAGCACCTATTATCCGAGCGCTTCGCGGGATGAAGCGACTTCGATCTCCGTCACCGCGGGGGCGGGTGTCACGGGGATCAACCAGACTCTCAGTCCGGCTGCGAGCATTTCGGGAAAAATTATCCTTCCGGGTGGGGCCTCCTACAACGGTCAAGCCATGATTGAAGCTGGTCCGGATTTCACCAGGAATGCGTTTGTCAGCTCAGCTTTGATCAATGCTGATGGGAGCTACGAAGTCGGCGGACTGCCTGCGGGAACGTACAAGTTGCATTTCAGGACCTTCAGCGCGGAGTGGGCAAACATGTGGCATGGCGGGGTTGCCGGGGCGGGTACTTCGCCTTGGATCACCGTGGCTGCTGGGCAGCGACTTGAGGGCATCCAGGATTCCGCGGTCGCAGCGGCAACCATTTCCGGTTCCGTCGCTGGTGGCCCTGTCCCCGGTCCCGTGATGAGCGGTCCAGGCATGAGCATTTCCGCCGTTTCGCAGGACGGGACGGTTGCTTCCTCCACGGTCATGGAGACGTCGCAGACCACGTACGCACTGAAGAACCTGCTGCCTGGTTCGTACAAGATCCAGTTCAACCGCACGCCCGGTTTCATTTCTGCTTATGAGGCACAGCTTTACAGGGATCTTCCTGAATCCAGTGGCGCGGCCAACGCCACCCCGGTGGCAGTTGCGGCAGGACAGGCTGTTTCAAACATCAACGCAACTGTTCGCGCTGGTGGAACCCTCACGGGCAAGGTACTGGGCGCCAATGGCGCGCCCTTGGCGAACACGCGAATTAATGTCTACACAAAGAACGGATCGCTGGTCGCCCGATTCTCGTACACCGCTGGTGACGGGACTTTCAAAGTTACGGGTCTGAGCACCGGGCTATACTTTGTTTCCGCTGCGCCTGATGGCGGCCCGGGCCCCATCTTCTCGGGGAACGTCGTCAATGAGCTTCACGCGCGTTCCGTTTCGAGTTTCGTCGGGCAGAACACTGATATCGGTACCTTGAGTTACGCCACGGCCACCGAGGGAAAGCAGGGTTTCGACGACGTCCCTCTCGGTTCGCAGTTCCAGGACGAGATCCAGTGGCTGGCTGATCAGGGTATCTCCACGGGCTGGCCGGCGGGCGATGGTTCCAAGACCTACCAGCCTCTGAGCCCGGTCAACCGGGATGCGATGGCCGCTTTCATGTATCGCTTGTCGGAGAAGCCTGACTTCGTTGCACCGTCCTCCTCGCCGTTCGCGGACCTTCCGGAAGGGGCCCAGTTCTTCAAGGAAATCACGTGGCTTGCGGACAAGGGCATCTCCAAGGGCTGGGAGGAGTCCGACAAGACCAAGACCTACAGGCCGCTGCAGCCGGTCAACCGTGACGCGATGGCGGCGTTCATGTATCGGTTGGCGGGGGAGCCGGAGTTCACTGCGCCCACTGTTTCGCCGTTTGTTGATGTGCCCACCACGGCCCAGTTCTACAAGGAGATCACTTGGCTTGCAGCCCAGGGCATTTCCACGGGATGGGTTGAGGGTGTGAACAAGTCGTTCAAGCCCCTGCAGCCGGTAAACCGGGATGCGATGGCGGCGTTCATGTTCCGTTACGACGCCAAGTTCGGCGTCAAATAGCCTGACCAAAGGCAATCAGAAGGGCCGGTTCCGCTCAGCCGGGGCCGGCCCTTCGCCGTACCCTCCCCGTCTACCGTGGGAAATTCCTGCTGTACTCTCCCGGGCATTCATGTACCCTGTATATATTACCGAACGGCCGGTCAGTAATGTTGGCACTGAGCCAGCATGGACCGTGCCGATTTCCTGTGCCTTGGAAGGACCTGTCGACGATGACCACTACCGCAGTCGCCCCGGAAACCACAGCCGTTGCCACCGTCCCCAGCTTCGTCCGGAATGCCTGGTGGACCCCGGCACCTGATGCGAAGAAAGTCCCGGTCCGCGATGCCAGCACCGGAGAAGTCCTGGCGAACGTGAGTACCGACGGTCTGGACCTGGCCGCCGTCGTCGATTTCGCCCGCACCACAGGCCAAGCGGAACTCGGCAAGTTGACGTTCCACCAGCGGGCGCTCAAGCTCAAAGAGCTCGCCATGTACCTCAACGGCCGGCGAGAGGAACTGTACGCATCCTCATCGCAAAGTGGCGCCACCAAAATTGACAACATGATCGACATCGACGGTGGCATCGGCGTGCTCTTCACGTTCGGCTCCAAAGGCCGGCGCGAACTGCCCAACTCACAGGTTGTGGTGGATGGTCCCATGGAGATCCTGTCCAAGGACGGTTCCTTTGCAGGCGAGCACATCTACACGCGCATTCCGGGTGTTGCCGTGCAGATCAACGCCTTCAACTTCCCGGTATGGGGCATGCTGGAGAAGTTTGCTCCTGCCTTCCTGGCCGGCGTTCCCACCATCGTCAAGCCCGCGACGCCCACCGGCTACGTTGCCGCCGACGCCGTCCGGGCGATCGTCGAGTCCGGGATACTGCCGGAGGGCTCGCTTCAACTCATCTCCGGTTCGGCCCGCACGCTCCTCGATGAACTCGATTACCGCGACCTCGTCTCCTTCACCGGCTCGGCATCAACTGCCAAGTCGCTCAAGTCGCACGCGAACGTTGTGCAAGGCGGCGTCCGCTTCACTTCGGAGACTGACTCGCTCAACGCTGCCATCCTCGGCCCCGACGCCGTTCCCGGCACCCCCGAGTTCGACGCCTTCGTCAAGGCCGTCGTCACGGAGATGACAGTCAAGGCAGGCCAGAAGTGCACCGCCATCCGCCGCGTGATCGTCCCTTCGGAGCTGACCTCCGACGTCGCTGCCGCCATCGGTGCCCGGATCAACGAGCGCGTTGTGCTTGGTGACCCGCGCGCTGACGGCGTGACCATGGGAGCACTGGCGTCGCTGGAACAGCTCGCCGATGTCCGGGCTGCTGTCCAGTCAATGCTCGACGCCGGCGGCGAGCTTGCGTACGGAAGTCTGGATTCGCCGTCGGTCACCTCCGTTGGAGGCGCCGTAGGCGTCGTCGAGGACGGTGCGTTCATGTCGCCGGTTCTCCTGAGCTGGAGCGACCCCGAGGCCGAAGAAGTGCACTCGTTGGAAGCTTTCGGTCCCGTTTCCTCGGTCCTTGGTTACAGCGACCTCGCGGACGCTGTGCGGCTGGCCGCCCGCGGCTCCGGCTCGCTGGTGGCTTCTGTGTGCACCAATGACCCCGCCGTTGCCCGGGAGTTGGTGACTGGAATCGCTGCCCATCATGGACGTGTGCATATGCTAAACCGCGAAGACGCACGTTCCTCCACGGGCCACGGTTCGCCTGTCCCGCACCTGGTCCACGGCGGCCCCGGCCGCGCTGGCGGCGGCGAAGAACTGGGCGGCATCCGCTCGGTTCTGCACCACATGCAGCGCACTGCCATCCAGGGTTCGCCGAATATGCTCACCGCCGTCACCGGTCAGTGGCACACGGGCGCTGACCGGAACTTCACGGTGGACACCGAAGGTGAGCACCCGTTCCGCAAGTCGTTGGCGACGCTGAGGATCGGCGACGCCGTTCGCTCCGAGCTGCGGCAAGTGGCCCTTGAGGACATCACGGCGTTCGCGAACTCCACCGGCGACACCTTCTACGCCCACACCAACCAGGAAGCTGCCGCAGCCAACCCGTTCTTCCCAGGCATCGTGGCGCACGGGTACTTGTTGCTGAGCTGGGCTGCCGGGCTGTTCGTCGAGCCGGCTCCGGGTCCCGTCCTGGCCAACTACGGACTGGAGAACCTGCGCTTCATCACGCCCGTGGCTGCGGGCGACTCCATCCGGGTGACCTTGACCGCCAAGAAGATCACTCCGCGCGAGACCGACCAATACGGCGAGGTTGCCTGGGACGCTGTCCTGACCAACCAGAACGACGAGATCGTGGCAACCTACGACGTCCTGACCCTCGTCGAGAAGTAACCCTCGCTCACGTCCCCCGGGGTTGGGGCGAACGCTGGCTCACGTTCCCCGGGGTCGGGCTGGACGCTGGTTCATGTTCCCGGGGGTTGGGCTGGACGCTGGCTCACGTTCCCGGGGGTTGGGGCGAACGCTGGCTCACGTTCCCCGGGGTCGGGGCGAACGCTGGCTCACCCAAACGATGAAACGCCTTTCCGCGCGCTGTGGGAAGGCGTTTCGCGTCGGGGGTGTGCGCGAGCGTGCGGCTCAAGGGGAGGGGATGTGCGCGAGCGTGCGGCTCAAGGGGAGGGGGTGTGCGCGAGCGTGCGGCTCAAGGGGAGGGGGTGTGCGCGAGCGTGCGGCTCAAGGGGAGGGGGTGTGCGCGAGCGTCCGGCCCAAGGGGAGGGGATGTGCGCGAGCGTCCGGCCCAAGGGGAGGGGATGTGCGGGAGCGTGCGGCTCAAGCGGGTGGGATGTGAGCGGGCGTCAGGCGGCGCTGTGGAGGCCGTCGAAGGCCATGGTGATGACGTCGTCCGCGAGCTTCTCGGGGGACAACGAGCCGCCGGGCTTGTACCACTCCACGATCGAGTTGATGGTGCCGAACAGCAGACGGGTCACGGTGCGGGGATCGATGTCCTGGCGCAGGGAGCCGTCGTCGCGGGCGGCGGAAATCAAGGCCGCAACCTTGTGGTCGAAAGCACGACGGCGTTCCAGGGCGTCACGCTCGATCTCCGTGTTGCCACGGAGCCGCAGCAGCAGTGTGACGAACGGCAGGCGATCCACCAGCACGGCGATGGTCTGCCGGAGCACGAATTCCAGCCTGGCGTCGGCAGGACCTGAGGTAGCGGCCGGCTCCTCCAGGATCGCCTCCAGGCCACCCAGTGCGTGGTCCAGGGCGAGCTTCAGGAGATCGCCCTTGGACGGCACGTGGTGGTAGATGGCTGACTTGGAGATCCCCAGGTTCTCGGCCAGGATGCCCATGGACGTAGCGTCGTAGCCGTGCCGGTTGAAGACGTCGACGGCGATGCGGAGCACCGACTGTTGGTCATAACCGGGCCGTCCGCGCTTGGTGGTGGTCTCAGTAGGCATGCTGGCATTTTCTCACGTTCTGAACGGCAGAAGCCGCTAGCCCTTGGGGCGCATGTCGTAGATCCGGCGGAGTTTGCCGTTGGACCGCTCAAGGGAACCGGGCTCAACGACGTCAACGACGCAAGAGGACCCAACGTGAATCTTGATCTGCTCCCGCAAGGTGTGTGCCGCCGTCGTACCGGCCTCAACGGGGACGGACTCACGGCGCTCAATGCGGACCGTCAGCGAGTCCATGCGCTTGCCCTCGGGCCGGGTGATTTCCAGCTGGAAGTGCGGGCTGAGCTCGGGGATGCGGAGGGCGATTTCCTCGATCTGCGAGGGGAAGAGGTTCACACCGCGCAGGATGATCATGTCGTCGCTGCGCCCCGTGATGCGGCCCATGCGGCGGTGTGCCGGGCGTGCGGTGCCGGGAAGCAGGCGGGTGAGGTCCTTGGTGCGGTACCGGATGATGGGCAGGGCTTCCTTGGTCAAGGAGGTGAAGACCAGCTCACCGGGCTCGCCATCGCCAAGGACCGTGGAGTGGTCGAACGGATCGATGATCTCAGGGCGGAAGTGGTCCTCCCAGATGTGGCAGCCGTCCTGGGTTTCAACAGCTTCACCGGCGACACCCGGGCCCATGACTTCGGAGAGCCCGTAGATGTCCGAGGCCTTGATGTTCATGGTGGTTTCGAGCTCGTGGCGCATTTCCTCGGTCCACGGCTCGGCACCCAGAACGGCGTACTTGAGTGAAGTGGAGGTGGGGTCGATGCCCATGTGTGCCATGGCGTCGGCGATGGTCAGCAGGTAGGTGGGCGTGGCCAGGATGGCGTCCGGCTTGAAGTCCTGGATGAGCTGGATCTGGCGTTCGGTCTGGCCGCCGGACATGGGGATGACGGTGCAGCCGAGTGCTTCGGCGCCAGCGTGAGCGCCGAGACCGCCCGTGAACAGGCCGTAACCGTACGCGTTGTGGACCTTCATGCCGGGGCGGACGCCCGAGGCACGCAGGGAGCGGGCCACCAGCGTGGCCCAGTTGGCGAGGTCGTTCTTGGTGTAGCCGACCACCGTGGGGCGTCCTGTAGTGCCGGAGCTGGCGTGGATGCGGGCCACCTGGTCCTGCGGGACGGCGAACATGCCGAACGGGTACTCCAGGCGCAGGTCTTCCTTGGTGGTGTACGGGAACTTGCCGAGGTCGCCCAGCTCACGCAGGTCGCTGGGGTGTACGCCGGCTTCGTCGAACTTGCGCTTGTACAACGGCACGCGGTCGTAGGCGTAGGCAACCGTGTGCTGGAGGCGGGTGAGCTGCAGGGCCTCGAGCTCGTCGCGGGAGATGGTCTCTTCACGGTCCAGCACGGCATCGGCGGGTGATACGGGTGCGGCCACGGTGTTCTGGGTCATTGGGGGTTCCTACTTCTTGGAGATGGTCCGGCTGCGGCCGCGGAACTCAGCGATGAGCTCACCCGGCTGGGCGTCGGCAGGGGAGGAGGCGTCGGCAGGGGAGGGGGTGGCGGCGAAGATCTGGATGTCGTACAGGCCGCTCCTGCCGGTACTGGCGCGTCGGTTCGCGACGGCGGTAATCACCTGGCCTTGGAAGGCCGGCTTGATGAAGTTGATGTCGACGCCGGAGGCTACAGTGATGGAGCCGGCCTCCTCGGGCGTCGGGCTGGCCGGGTTGCAGGCCAGAGCGAAGGCTGTGTCGCCGAAGGCAAAGATCATTCCGCCGTGGGCCATTCCGAAGCCGTTGAGCATCTCCTGCCGAAGGTGCATGCGGATGGTGGCGTGGCCGTCGTCGAGCTTGAGCACCTCGATGCCCATCCATTCGGACGCGTAGTCGTTCGTCAGGATGTGGTGCGAAGCACCGGAGAGGGTTGTTTCAACCATGCGTCATTGCCTCCAGCTTTATTTACCGAATGTTCATTAGGTAATCCCAGATCGCGCCACGTGTCAAGACTGGGCCACGATTCGTCCAGGCCTAGTAGCCTCAAGTGCATGCCCGAAATTGAGCTCCCGATTGTCACAGACCGCCTGATCCTGCGCCGCTTCGAAGTCGATGACCTGGAACGTTTCCACGGATACCAGTCCCTCCCCGAAACTGCGCGGTTCCTGTTCCGCCACGAATTGACCAAGACCAAGTCCATGGAAGTCCTGGGCCGCTACGCCAACTTCGAATTCAACCAGGAGGGGGACTGGGTTTGCCTGGCCATCGAGCGCCAGGACCAGCCCGGCCTGATCGGCGAGGTAGTGCTGAAGTGGCTCGAGGGTACCGGGCAGGCTGAGCTGGGCTGGATTCTGCACCCGGATGCACGTGGCCACGGCTACGCCACCGAAGCGGCCGAGGCAGTCCTCCGTCTCGCTTTTGAGCACTTGTCCTTCCATCGCGTCGACGCCAAGCTGGATGCCCTCAACGAGGGTTCGGCCGCCATTTGCCAGCGGTTGGGCATGCGCCTGGAGGCGACCCTGGTGGATAACTGGCACTACAAGGGTCAGTGGGCCACCGAGAACATTTACGCCATCCTGGACTCCGAGTGGCGCAACCGGCACCGCCCCTGGACCCGCAGCGTCAGCTGACCGGCCATGCCTTGTGATGCTTCAGCTGTTCCGTTAGCTGGGCCGCCGCCAAGGGCCTGCTGAAGTAGTAGCCCTGGCCGCTGGTGCAGCCTATGCTCAACAGGTACTCGGCCTGCTCCGCGGTCTCGATGCCTTCCCACACCGCGTTCAATCCGCATGCCTTGATGAGCTGCAGCACCGCGGCAAGCAGGGCAGGTTGCGATGGATCGCTTCCCAAGGCTGAAAGCAGCGTACGGTCAACCTTGACCGTGTCCACAGGCAGTTGCCGCAGGTAGCTGATGGACGAATATCCTGTGCCGAAGTCGTCGATCTCCAGCCCAACCCCCAGGCGGCGCAGGCTGTTCAACGTGTAACGGTCCAAGTCGTTGCCCTGGATCACCGCGCTCTCGGTCAGCTCCAGGACCAGAAGCGATGGGTCGAGCCCGGCGCCGGACAAGGCCTCCCGCACGTCCTCGACGAACTCGAGCCGCTGCAGGTCCGCGGCCGAAACATTGATGCGCATGCTGAAGTGGTGGCTCGCCGTCAGGGGGTCGGTGCGCCATTGCTTCAATTGCTCGACGGCGGTGCGGAGCACCCAGCCGCCCAAATCGGAGATCATTCCCGTTTCCTCGGCGATGGGGATGAATTCGTCGGGCATGATAAGTCCGCGGACCGGGTGGTTCCAGCGGACCAAGGCCTCAACGCCTTCAATCTCCCGCGAGTCGAGCCTGATGATGGGCTGGTAGTAGAGCACCAGCTGGGATCCTGCGATTGCCTCTTTGAGTTCGCCCACCAGTTGGTTCCGCATTTGACGGGCGTGCAGCATCTCGGGCTCGAAGAGCTTGAGTTTGCCACGGCCGTCGGCTTTGGACTCATACATGGCGATGTCCGCTTCCATCATGAGTTCCTCGGCGTTTTGGCCGGGATCGGCCATTCGGAGTCCAAGACTGGCGCCGCACCGCAAGTGCTGGCCATCGATCTCCATCGGCTCAACCACTTCAGCCAGGATGCGGTTGCCGATGACCGCAGCCTCACTCGGAGCCACCCCGGGGATCAGGACGGCGAATTCGTCGCCGCCCATTCTTGCCACCATGTCCTGGTCCCGGACGGCGCCGCTGATACGGCGCGCAATGATCTCAAGGACTTTGTCGCCGATCGTATGGCCAAGGGAGTCGTTGATGGCCTTGAAGCCGTCCATGTCCAGCAACAGGATGGCCGCCCGCTTCTTTCCCTCCACTCCTTTGTTTTGCGCTTCGCTGAGGGCTGCGGAGAACGCCGATCGGTTGCTCAGGCCAGTCAGGGGGTCGGTCATGGCCATGCGCCGCATTGCCAGGTGCGCTTCGTTGAGCTGCTGGGTACGGGCCTGTACCCTCTGTTCGAGCTCTTCGTAGACGATTTGGAGATCTTCGGCCAGGAGGTTGGTGCCCATGATGACGGCGTCAATTTCGTCGCGCGCATCGGAGAGCTCGATCCGGGTGGTCAGGTCCCCTGCAGCGAGCCGGACGATGCCCTCAAGGAGCTGCCCCAGGCGGGGGTCGTTCCCGGAGTACATGCTTGCCTCGGCCACGTTCACACCCCGCGAGGTCCGTCCTGCAGCCCAACAACCTGCTGCAGGTACTCGCGAACGGCCGCACTTCGCTCAGGCAAGGCGGCCTGGTCAAAGAGTTTGGCAGCGACGTCGCAAGCAGCCAGGCCTTCCTCGGTCCGGTCCGAATCCAGCAGAGCCCGGGCCAGTAGGAAATGTGCTTCGGCTGCAGTCTGAGTGGCCAGCACAGACGAGCGTGCACTTAACGGCTCAAGGATGGCCAGTGCTTCCTGCATATCGCCGATGAGGAAATTCCAGTGGGCCCGGACCAACGACATCTCCAAGTGGTCGCGTTCGGAACCGCCCACAATATCCGTGGCGAGTTCTGCCCGTTCGATGCAGCGCAAGGTGGCGGCGTCGTCGAGCTTTGCCTGGAGGCGCATCTCTGCCGAGGCGCGGTTGAAGCGGGCCCAGAGGTCGACGTCTTTCGACGGCGAGAGCCGTTCCGCGGCCAGGTCGTGGTACCGGCCGCCGTCGCTCACGCGATCGGCGAGGAAGGCCACGTTTCCGATCACCCAGTAGCCTTTGCCCGCTGTGTCCTCGTCGACGTCGTCTGTGATCAGCGTTTCCAGTACCAGGCATTCGCGCCATGCGTCGTCCAGTAGCCGGCTTTCGGCCAAGGCGGCGATCAAGGCCCGCTGGGCCAGGATCTGGACATACACCAGGTCGGAGTCCAAGGAGGCGAGCTTGGCAGCATCGGCAGCGGTGGCGGCGGCCTCAGCGAGCCGTCCCAAGCCTTGGAACGCTACGGCCACCATTGTTCCGGCCTTGGCGCCGAGTTCGGGGGATGACGCAGTGAAGCTGTGTTCCTTGAGCTCTGTGGCCAGTTTCAGGAATTCCTCGATCCGTCCTTGATCGCGGAGGGATTCGGCCTGGAGATACAGCATGTTCCACCAGGATTGCTCGTCCCCGGCGGCAGAAGCCAGCCCGGCAGCTGCACCGGCCAGCCGAAAGGCCTCGTCAAAGTCCCGTTCCTTCCATTTGGCACGCGCCGCAAGGCCGGCCACAAGGTGCGCGGCGAGGTGGGGACTATTCATGTGCCCATTATCCATGTCATTGCCGAAGAAAAGCTCGTATAGTTTGCCCCGTGACTTTATTCAAGTCACAACCAACAATTCGCATCAGTACGAAAGGGCATAGCGGATGAAAAAATTTGCGGCAACCCTGCTCATGGCAGCGGTTCTGGCAGTCACGGGATTCGCTGCTCCGGCAAACGCCGAGCCTTCCCAGGACAGCACGGCAATCGGCTGGTGGCCGAACAGCACCACCACTACCAAGACGAACACCACCAGCATCGGGTGGTGGCCGAACTAAACATTGGGGGCGCCTCTCGAGGCCACTTGACATGAAATTGATGCCCCGGGCCGCTGCCCGGGGCATCAATTTTTGTTTCAAATTGTGTCGCGCATTAGTGACTTCCCCGATGAGGCCGGGGGTGGGCATTGACAGGCCTGTCACAAGCACCCGAAGCCTACGGTCCGCCCACAGGCAGCTCCACGGACACTGTGGTCCCGGAGCCAAGTGTGGAGTCAAAGACCATGCGGCCCATATGCCGGCTGATGATGTCGTGGGCTATCGCCAGGCCCAGTCCACTGCCTGGAACGGCCGCCGAGGTGGCATTCGAAGCGCGGTAGAAGCGGGTCAGGATGTGCGGGAGATCGTGCTCCGGAATGCCCAGGCCGTTATCGGCGATCTTCACCAGCGCTGCCTTGCCGCCATCCTGGGATGAGGACACCGCGCTGCTGATGCCCACCCGTCCGCCTTCGGGTGTGAACTTGATGGCGTTGGCCACGATATTGGTAAAGACTTGTTCCAGCTTTGCCTCATCGGCGGTGACTTCGATGTCCTCAGGGCTTTCCGTTACGGAAACGGAGACGTGGCGGGACTCTGCCAGCGGGCGCAGCGTAGCCACCACCACCTGGAGGAGCTTGGCAATGTCCACGGGCTTGAGGTCGAGGTTGCTGCCGTCCTGCATCGACACAGTCAGCATGTCCTCGATGAGCTTGCGCAGGCGGCTGGAGTTGCGGGCGATGACGTCCAGCATCTTGTTGATGCCCTCGGGAACGGGCCCGCCCGAACCGTCCTGGATCATGTCCAGGTAGGCCGTGATGGACGTCAGCGGCGTGCGCAATTCGTGGTTTACGGTAGCCAGGAAGTCAGTCTTGGCCTTGTCCAGCTGGCGCAGCTGGTGGAGGACCCGTTGCTGTGCGCTGATGAGGTGGCCCTGGATCAGTCCGTGTGCCACGTTGCCGGCCACGTGCTGCAGGAGGGCGATTTCGGCCCTGGTCCAGTCGTGGCGCTGCTCCACGGTGGACAGGAGGATGATGCCCATGGCGGATGCGCCTTCGCCTACCGGCAGAAGCACGGTGGAGACGGGATTGAGTTCGCTGGACCACGCCTTCAGGGCCTTGGCGATCTCCGATCCGGGATCGTCCCGGTGGTCCGTCACGGCCAGGACATCGGCTGCTGTCCAGAGTTTGTTGGCCACCTCAATAATGGTGCTGCCACTGTCTCCGAGTCGGGCCGGGAGCAGCGGCAGGCCGTCGCGGCTCCACTGGGCGCGGATGCTGGGGACCCGTTCGTCCTGGAACGTCGCGAACCACACGTGGTCTGCGCCGAGGGCTTCGCCGAAACCGTGGACAACACGATCTGCGATCTGCTGGGGGTCATTGGTTTCGCGAACCGCCGATGAGACGCTCCTCAGGCTTTCGCGCAAGGCCTCAACCTCGCCACGGGAGCGCTCCCGTTCCGAGGACCGGCGAATCAGCGTGTGCACCCTGTGGACGATTTCCCCGCTGCGCACCGGGCCAATGGCGTAGTCGGAGACACGCCAGGAATCCACGGCCTTGACGTCAACAACCTCGTCTTCGTGGAGGAGCAACAGTACCGGAACCCCGGGGCTGCGGAGCGATCGGCCAAGTGCGCTGCCGGCCACTATCACTGCGGGCCTATGTCGCTGGAGCTCCAAGGCCAGTTCTTGGGCATCCGCCGCACGGAATACCTCGAAGCCTGCAGCGCTCAATGCCTCCGCCGTGACGGTCAGGCGGTCCGCCTCTGAATCCGCAACAACGGCGGAAAGGGATCGCTGTACGTCGGCGCCGTTCTGGCCCACTGAGCCCCCTCCCTCTCAACCACCAACCATGGAAATTCCGGATGTGGCAACACCCTATCAGCGGCATGACGCGGTGCGGGCGCCCCGAAGAAAATGCGCCGGATGAGTCGCCAGTCACGGCTTTACTTTGTTCGCTGGTTTCGACAGCCTTGGAGAAGCACGGCAGGACCGTTGTCATCGGTCGTGAACCGCAGGAGGAGCATAATGGACAACCCCACTGCACCGCAGGACCACCAGCAGGTGATGTTTCAATTGGACCTCGAAGAGTCCGGAATTTTGCGCCTGACCTGGCCCCGCGGCGCCCGGATCAAGGAAGCGGACGCGCAACGCGCCATGGACCGGGTTAACGAGCTGTGCGGGACCGAACGCCATCCCATGATCGTGGACATGGCCACGACGGACGACGTCAGCCGGGGTGCCAGATCGGTCTTCGCGAAACCGTGCCAAGCCAACCGGATAGCCCTCTGGGGCTCCTCGCCGGTAGACAGGGTCATCGCCAACTTCTTCCTTGGCATCATGAAGCCGCCGTGTCCCACCAAATTCTTCACCTCCGAAACAGAAGCGCTGGAGTGGCTGGGCCAAAGCTGAGGCCCCTTATATTTGGAGAATGTTGTCTGCGCTGAGGAAGTACCTGCTGATCCCACGCCTCATCAGGCTCTCCTCCGCCGCGCCCAAGGACCCACGCACCGCGTGGGACCAATATTGGGGCAACGTGCGCTCTACGGGTGCCACCGGCGACGTCTTGTGGGACTCGGGAAGCGACCACGAATTGAACGGCTACCTCCCCAAGCTGGGGCACATGGATCCATCGCTGCCCATAGTGGACGTTGGGTGTGGCAACGGCAGCTTTACCCGACTCCTCGCGGAACATTTCCCTCTGGCCTTGGGGCTCGACTACTCTGCCAACGCGGTGGAACGTGCGCGCTTGGAGTCCGCGGATATCCCGACGACGGCCTTCGCGGTCTGCGACATGACGGCGCCTGACGCCCCTGGGACCGTTGCGAAAGCCCTGGCCGATGCCGGCTGGACGGGCGACGCCAACGTCTTTATCCGCGGCGTGCTGCACGTACTGGACCGCCGCGGACGTGCGGCCATGGCAGCGAACCTGCTGCCCGTCGTCGGACGCCGTGGCGGAGTGTTCCTGGCCGAGACCAATTTCCGGGGCACGCCGGTGGACTACGTCAGCCATCTCGGCGCCACCCGGAAGTCGATCCCGGCGCCGCTTGAGTGGGCAATCCGTGGCTTGCCGATGCCCGGGCACTTTGGTGCCGCGCAACGCGCCAAGGCGTTCCCGACGTCGGACTGGAACCTTGTGGAGGACGGCGCGACGAACATCGAAACCCGGCCGCTGAGCAACCCCTCGGCCCCCGACATCATCCCCGGCTACTACGCCATCCTCCGCGCCCGCTCACCCAACTGAGTAACAGCAAACGCTCCAATGAGGCCTCATAGCGACGTTTGCTGTTACTCAGTTGGGTGAGGCGGGGCAGCTACTTGAGGCCCGCCCCGGGGAGTAGTTCCGTGGCTCCGAGGGAGTCAGCCACGAACGCGTAATCCCAGGCCCGCTCCCGCCACTGGACGTACCGGCCGGAAGCGCCACCATGGCCGCCGTCCATCTCAATCTTCATGACGATCGGCTCGCTGCCTGTCGATTCCGCACGCAATGCCTGGACCCACTTGGCGGGCTCCACATAAAGAACCCTGGTGTCGTTGAAGGACGTCACCGCGGCGATCTTCGGATAGGCCACCGAGCGCACATTCTCGTACGGCGTATAGGACTTCATGTACGCATAGGCTTCGGGGTCGGTGATGGGATTTCCCCACTCCTCCCACTCCAGGGCCGACAACGGGAGTTCCGGATCCAAGATGGTGGTCAAAGCGTCCACGAACGGGACCTGTGCCACTACGGCCGCGTACTTTTCGGGGGCCAGGTTGGCGATGGCGCCCATGAGCAGGCCGCCCGCCGAGCCGCCCATGGCAGCAATTCGGTCCGGCGAGACCCAGCCGGAGCCTGCCAGCCAGTCAGTGGCGGCGATGAAGTCCGTAAAGGTGTTCTTCTTGGTGAGCTTCTTCCCATCCTCGTACCAGTGCCGGCCGAGTTCGCCACCACCACGGATGTGCGCAATCACCATCACGATTCCGCGGTCCAAAAGCGACAGCCGGGCCACCCCAAAGCCGGGGTCCATGCTCACTTCGTAGGAGCCGTACCCGTACACCAGGCCTGCCCCGGTCCCGTCTTGCTGGACCGAAGCGTGCCGCAGCACTGACAGCGGAACCCGGGTGCCGTCGTCGGCCGTTGCCCACTCACGGGTGGCTGCGTAGTCCGACGACGAGTAGCCGCCCAGCACCGGGCTTTCCTTGCGAAGGAGCAACTCGCCGGCGGGCAGTTCCGAAGTGGGCAGCACGAAGTCGTAGACCCGTGACGGCGTGAAGTACGAGGTGTAGCCAATACGGATAACAGGTGCTTCATAGTCTGAGCCGGAAACACCCGCCGTGTAGAGCTCTTCGTCGAAGGCGGGCTCAACCGGGGCGCCCTGTGCGGCAGTTCCCAGACCCGCGAGCGGCAGCACCTGCACGCGCTCGATCGTGTCCTCCCTGATGGACAGCACCAGGTGCGTGGAGGTGACCCCGGCGCCGTTGACGCGCACCTCCTCGGAATGCTCGACGACGGTGCGCCAGTGCTGCTCGGCGAGCGGCTTGGCCAATTCTTCCGGATCCACCAGGCTCACCATGGAGTTGATGGCGTCCTTGTTGTGGGTGAGCAGGAGGGTTTCGCGGCCGTCGAGGAGGAATGGTTCGGCCTCGTAGAGGATGTGCTCGTCGCGGGAGATGACGGTGGTGAGTCCGGCGTCGGGATCATCGAAGCGGAGCAGGCGTGTTTCGCTGAACTCCGAGCAGCCGATGCTGAGCACCAGGTGCCGGCGATCGGAGGCGAGGTCGAAGCCCAGCCACATGGCGACGTCGTCCTCCTGGTAAAGCACCTCATCCTCGGCGACGGGCGTGCCCAGGATGTGCGACTTCACCTGGTAGGGACGCCAGGAATCATCAACCACTGTGTAGAAAAGG
This sequence comes from Paenarthrobacter sp. NPDC057355, assembly GCF_042667405.1. Taxonomy (NCBI): domain Bacteria; kingdom Bacillati; phylum Actinomycetota; class Actinomycetes; order Micrococcales; family Micrococcaceae; genus Paenarthrobacter; species Paenarthrobacter sp. NPDC057355. The sequence continues at coordinate 52,915 of NZ_JBHVAL010000003.1, forward strand.
CGGGTGCCATCGGGGGAGAAGGCCACCCCGTAGAAGATGTTCTCGATGACATCCGGCAGGAGTTCGCCGGTACGGAGGTCCTTGATGCGAAGAGTGAAACGCTCATCGCCGGCGTTGTCGACGGCGTAGGCGTAGAGATTGCCATCCATGGTCACGGCTGCGCCGCCCACGCTGAAGAACGGCTGGCCTTCAGCTTCGACATTGCCGTCCAGGAGCACTTCCTCGCCGTCGATAGCGACACCCGGCTCAACGGCCGGCGGCGTCCAATCCGCTACACGATCGCCGGTATCCTGCGCACGGACACGGCATTGGATGCTGTACTCCTTGCCTTCCACCGAGCGGCTGTAATACCACCAGCCGTCCTTGCGCCCGGGCACGGACAGGTCCGTTTCCTGGGTGCGGCCTTTGATCTCCTGGAAGATGGCTTCACGCAACGGCTCCTGATGGGCAGTCACGGCCTCCTGGTAGGCGTTTTCAGCCTTCAAGTGCTCCACAACTTCCGGAGATTCCTTCTCCCGGAGCCACTCGTAGTGGTCCACAAAAACGTCTCCGTGGTGCTCGCGGCGACTGGGAACGCGCTTGGCTACAGGCGGCTCCAGGGCGCTTTCCGGGGCGGCGGAGGATGCAGAAGAAGTGTGGCTCATGGGGCCACTCTATAGAGGCGCTCGGACACCAAACCATAAATTTCGCTCACAGCGCCTGGCGGCGCCCTGCGAGCTGATCGTCGGCTGTGACTTGAAACTACAACTCTGAATTGGCGTCATGAGTTGTGCCGACCCCTCACTCCTTCTATTGCGAGCACGATTTCGTACGGTGCCCGGACAGTTGGAGGTTCAGATGGTCACGTTTTATCCACAGGGTGTTGTGCCGGGCAGGAAGGGAATGTCCCCTGCCCGCCAGTGCTCCGAATCCATGCGAAGGTCCCTCGTGGATCTGGAAGTCATCATTCCCGCCTACAACGAGGCCTCAAGAATCCCGGGAACCCTTCGGCAAACCATGGAATTCCTGGCTGACCAGCCCTGGTCTTCGCGCATCGTTGTGGTGGACAACGGCAGTGTGGATGAGACCGCTGCCGTGGTCCGCCGGATCTCCCGCGAGCAGCGTGACGGAGTGCCGGTATCGGTCGTGGGTTGCGCACGCCGTGGCAAGGGTGCGGCAGTCAGAAGGGGCCTCCTCAGCGGAACATCCAAGTTCACCGGGTTCTTCGACGCCGACCTCGCCACCCCGCTGGAAACCCTCACCAAGACGATGGCCCACCTCTCACGCGGCGCAGCGGCCGTCATCGCCTCGCGCCACGCTCCCGGTTCCACCTTCGTCCGTCCCCAGCACCTCGGCCGCAGGGTGGGTGGCACCGCGTTCCGGGTGTTGACCCGCTCCAAGGTCAAGGGGATCCAGGACACCCAGTGCGGCTTCAAGTTCTTTGAGCGGGATGCGCTCACCGCTGCGATGGTGCAGTGCCGCAGTACGGGCTTCGCCTTCGACGTCGAACTCCTCCTGCGGCTCCAGGACAACAAATCCAGCATCATCGAAATCCCGGTGGCATGGACGGACGGATCGGAGTCAACCTTCCGCCCGTTCCAGGATGGCGTGGCCAGCTTTGCCTCAGTGCTGCAACTTCAGAAAGCGATGCCATGACCTTCGTCCTGCCCGACCTCAACGCTCCCGGCAAGCTGGCCGGCAAGCGTGTACTGGTGCTGAACTGGCGCGATGTCCAGCACTCCCTCGCAGGCGGTGCCGAGCAGTACATGCACCAAATATCCAGGAGGTGGGTTGAGAACGGCGTCAAAGTCACGTGGTTTACGGGTCGCGACGCCGGTCAGTCGCCTGAGGAGCTCATCGACGGTATCCGGATACTCCGGGGAGGTGGCCCGCTGTCCATCTACGGGAGGACTGCGTTGCGGCTTCTGCGCAGTAACGGCCGGTTCGACGCCGTTGTGGACTGCCAGAACGGGATCCCATTCTTTTCCCCGCTGTTTCTCCCCAAGGACGTTCCGATTGTCCAGGTGGTGCACCACGTCCACCAGGATCAGTTCCGCACACGCTTTTCTCCACCCATGGCAGCTGTCGGCCGCTTCCTGGAAAACACGGGAGCCAAACGGGTCTACGGCCAGCGGGCCATCGTGGCAGTGTCACCTTCCACGAGGCTGGAACTGCGGAAACTGGGCTTCGCTGGTCCCGTTCACGTGGTGCCCAACGGCACGATAGATATCCCCGGAAAAGTGGCGAGCCGAACGTCTGCGCCGAGCATCGCCGTCGTCAGTCGTCTGGTACCGCACAAACGGTTGGACCTCCTGCTGGGGCAGTTCGCTGTTGCTGTACGCAGCGTTCCACAGTTGACGATGGACATCGTCGGAGACGGTCCGGAACGGGCAAGGCTTCAGCAGCTCGCCATGGACCTGGGCCTCGGTCACGCCGTGACGTTCCACGGCTATCAACCCAATGACATCCGGGACCTCATACTCGGCAGGGCTTGGCTGACGGCGTCCACGTCCGCCTCCGAGGGGTGGGGCTGCTCTGTCATCGAAGCAGCCGCATGGGGAGTTCCCTGCGTGGCCCTTCGCGTGCCAGGCATACGGGATTCCGTTGTGCATGGCAGGACTGGCTGGTTGGTGGAGGACCCGCGGGAGTTCGGCGGTGCCCTGACCGAGGCCATTACGGAGTTGTCGCAGGCCGGCGTCGCCGCAAACATCGCGGCCCAGTGCCGGGAATGGGCCCGCTGTTTCACCTGGGAACGCAGCACCAGGTTGCTCACGGGGGTACTGCTCGAGGAGGGCAGGTTGCGAAGGGAATGCGGGGATCCCCTGGCGGGCCATTCCGATCTCTCCACGCTTGTGAGGTTCGAATTGCCCGACGGCGCGCCACTGCGGTCCATCCTGCGGCCTACGGATGAAGTGGCCCTCATGGACGACGGGCATGTGGCTGTGTTGATGAAGGGACGCGATGAATTCGAGGCTTTCGCAGCCCTTCAGAACATCGGAGTATCCACTGCCGAACTGCGCCACGCAGGCCGAAACGCCCTCCTGGCGGGTCCGGGAAGCATGCTTACTCCTGCTGATGCCATCGATGGCCAGTAGCAGCAAACGCAAGGACAGGGCCCCCGAACACCACTCAAAAGTAGCCCGCAACAGTGGCTTTCTCGCCATCTCCGCAGGAGTTGTCGGCGCGGTCAGCTACGCCTGCACTCTCTTGATGGCCAGCATGCTTGAAACCACGCAATACACTCACTTTGCCGCTGCCGCCATGATCCTGGGAGTGGTTGGAATTGTTGCCAATGCCTTGGTTCCGCTTCCCCTCTCGCATGTCGTTGCCGTTCACCCGGAGGGCAGCGAGGAGCGGCGGAACGGCATGGCCTTCTCGGTGTACGTTTCCGCTCTTTCCGGTCTTGCCGCAGCGATCATCACTGGCGGCGTGACACTGGCGCTGGCTGGTCCTGCCTTGGCTGCCCCCGTTGCGCTGGCAGCGCTTGGGATTTTCGTGGCGAATGCACCTTCCGGGTGGCTGCAGGGTGAGCTCCGTTTTACTTGGTATGCGTTGTCCACCATCGGCGAGGTTGGCCTCAGGTTCGTTTTCAGCCTGTTGGTGATCTGGATGGCCTGGGGTGCCGGAGGAGCGGTTCTGGGCTTCGTCGCCGGGTGCTTGGCGCCGTTGGTAGTCCCGTGGTCGTTCTACCGTGACCTCCGATGGCGGCCGGGCGTGCTGCTGGAGAAATGGCGATGGTCAGAGACAGGCGATATCGCGCTGGTTCTCTGCGTGGTCTCGGTTCTGGTGGGCGTCGACGTTGTGGTGGTGGGCTTTCTCGACGGCGGTTCCACCGCTGCTGCCGGCTTCCAGGCACTCGCCACGATCGCCAAGGGGCCCGTCTACGTTGCCGTCGGGACGGCGTTGGTGGCATTTCCCCTGCTTCGCAGTCGCGAAGCCAAGACTGCTGAGGTGCTCGGCGCATCGTTTGCTTCCTTTGGGCAACTCGCAGTGGTGGCCTTCGCCATCATCGCCACTGCGCCGCCGCTGATGGCTGGAATGCTTATTCCAGAGAAATATCACGGCTCCCTGGGGCTCTTGCCGTGGCTGGCGGCCTCTGGCCTTGGCTATGCGGTCCTCATGGTGCTCTCCACGGTCCTTCTGGCGATGCGTGCTTATCGCCGCTGCCAACTCGGCCTGGCGTGTGCCTGCCTGCTGGTAGTCGGCGGGCTATGGGCTGGTTGGGAGACGAACGCTGTGGACGGCATGGCCATGGGTTCCGCCGTCGGCGCGGTGACGGCGGGGCTGGTCATGGCAGTCCTGGCGCGCCCGGTGCTGGCCGCGGCCGCGTCCACGCCGGGAAAGGGAACGGGCCGGTTCGTCATTCCGGCGGCCGCCCTGGTCGTGGTCCTCGCGGCGGCGGCCCAGGTGCAGCCCTTGCTTTGGCTTGCCATTGCCATGATCAGCGGCGTTACCGTACTTGCCCACCAGCGCGGCTTGCTGCCGCGCAGGAACGACTTCAAGCTTCGACGACGACGACCGCCGGGTGCCGCCGTCGACTTGCGTACCGGGCGGCGGTCCATGGCACCTCAGGCAAAGGCAAGCGGTCGAGTGCAGTCCAACGAATACGGAGCGGAGCGATAGATGAGAGTCCTGCATTTAGGGTTCGAGGATCCACTGATGCCAGGAGCCGGCGGAGGGTCGGTAAGGACCCGCGAAGTCAACCGTCGATTGGCGGCCAAGGGCTTTCACATCACGGTGTTGACCACCCGGTACCCGGGTTGGCAAGAACGCGTCGAGGATGGGGTGCACTATGTCCCGATCGGCTTCGGAAGGGGAGCGAACCGGCTGACCCGCCTCTTGGCCTACGTGGCCAAATTGCCTTATGAAGTTGCTAGGCGACGCTCACCAACTGAACTGGTGGTGGAAGACTTCTTCGCCCCGTTTTCCACCATGGCCGCACCGCTGTGGACTCGACGTCCAACTATTGGCATTGTCCAGTGGCTCCATGCCGCAGAAAAAGGACGGCAGTACAAACTGCCACTGCACTGGATCGAACGACTTGGCGTGCGGACACATAGCCGGCTCATCTCTGTCTCGGAAGGAATCAGCGAGAGATTGAAAGAGGTGAACCCGGACCTCCATGTCGATGTCATCGGCAACGGTGTTGACCCGGGCATAGGGGAGATCGGGCCCAACCTCGGCCAGGACGTTCTCTTCCTGGGCCGCCTTGAAGTAGGACACAAGGGATTGGATCTCCTTGTGCAAGCGTGGGCCGACATTCGTTGTCGCATAGATGGCAAGCTTCTGATCGCCGGCACCGGTCCGGACGAAGAACGGCTTCGTGCGTCCATTGAGGCTGCCGGCCTCTCTGACTCCGTAGAGATGCTCGGTTGGCTGGCCGGCGATGCAAAGTTCAGGGCGTTGAGCAATGCACGGTTGCTGGTGGTGCCCTCCCGGCACGAGACTTTTGGGTTGGTGGCCATCGATGCGCTGGCCGCGGGCACACCGGTTGTTGCCTTCGATATCCCTTGTCTGCGGGAGATCATCCCGCCCGGCGCTGGGTGGCTGGTTGAGGCGTTCGATGTCAAAGCGTTTGCAGACCAAGTCGTCCGCAGCTATGCCTCGAATGGACTCAAAGAAGTTGCTACCCAGGGGCGGAAATTCGCCGCCGGTTACAGCTGGGACGCGCTCGCCGGTATGCAGGCCGAGGCCTACTGCACAGCTCTTGCTGAACTACGGAAACCACAGAGCCAGCGGCCACGAGCCCGCAACGATATGAAGGCTTAGATGCCGGTCCGATCGCGAGTTGAAAGGTCCATGACGGGTGACGCTCCGTGGCTGTTCCTGTCGCCCCACTTGGATGACGCTGTGTTGTCCTGCGGCGCCCTGATCGAGGCCCAGTCCCAGGAACGCAGGATCATTGTGGCCACCATCTTCACGGAGGCTCAGCCGCCCCCGCACACCCGTGCAGCCCGATCGTATGTGCGCCAGTGCACCATACCCGACGCCGGGGAACTGTTTGAGGCCAGGCAGTCTGAGGACCGCGCTGTGTTGCAGGAACTGGGGGTTGAGTCCATTCATCTTGGCGAAGTGGACGCGCTGTTCCGACGTCGGCGCAAGCCACCGATGGTGGGCAGCAGCGTGTGGGAGGGGCTCCTTCCGGAGTTGACCCACCGCTACCCCAGCTACCGTTTTGACATCGCGATGGGCAGGATCGCCAAAGGCGACCTGGCACTCATCGGCCAACTCCGTGCAGACGTCGCTGCACTCATCGCAAGAACGCAAGCCGAACTGCTGTTTTGTCCTGCGGGAGTGGGCAAGCATGTGGACCACCTCATGACCCGCGAGATAGGTATGGGGCACCCGGAGAACGTGGTGATGTATTCAGACTTCCCCTACGACCTGGTGGCTGCTCCAGATCGGACCTATATGTCGAAAATGGGCTTTGTGCCGTGGACCTGGGATACGGGACTGGACGCCAAACCCGCGCGGATCAGGCAGTACTTAACGCAGGCAGACGCCTTGTTCCCTGATGGAGATATTCCAGTGAACCCCGAGACCTACTACGTGCCTGGGCCTTAAGGCAGGACCGGACGCCAAACGGTGGAACACATTATTGAAGGGCATTATGAATTCGTTTGACCAAGCTCAAGCATCTCCTCCGCTGGCTCGGGGACGGAGGCGTGCCAAGAGGTCTCCGTGGCTGCTTCGCCATCCATTGTGGGTTGCAGTTTTTGTGGGATTGCTCGCTCTGGTGTTCCGGTCGTTCGGAGTTGAGCGCGCCAACGATGTCTTTATCGACGAAGTAACGTATGCGGAGATCGCCCAGTTGGTGTCGCAAGGCCAGCTGCCTTCGATACTTGGCAACCCATTCTTCCTCCATCCGCCCGGCTCGTTTGTTCTAAACGGCCTTGTGATCCGGGTTCTGGGTTTGGAAGGGCACCCGATGGATCTGGCCCTGCAACTTCGATGGGTCAACACCGTATTGGGAACGTTGACAGTGGTTGTCTGTTATCTCTTGGTCAGCCGGCTCGCGGGAAGGGTGTCCGCTGTTGTGGCTGGCGTCATTCTTGCGAGTGATCCCTTCGTCCTTCGCATGGACGGGCGCTTGATGATCGAGACCCCGGCAGGTTTGGCCGTTCTATCGGGTTGGCTGCTGGTCTTGCTCGTGCTGGACAGCACGGCAGACCGCAGGCGGGCTTGGCTGGGAGTTGTGGCCGGGCTGGTCTTCGGACTGGCTATCGTCACCAAAGACATGACAGCAGCGTTCACCCTCGTCCCCCTGCTGGCCGCTGTCTTCTGGCGAAAAACCGTTCCCATGGCGACGGCCCTTCGCATCTTGGCCGGTTCCATCGTGCCATATGCCGTTTATCTGTCCGTGGTGGCCATCAACGGGCTACTTCCGCAGTTTATAGAGCAAAAATCTGTTGGCGTACTGCGAATGGTTGGTGCCGTGCAAATGACGGGCTTCAACACAACACCGAAGGTGGACCTGACGGCCAGGCTCGTGGACATGGCCAGCCGTTTCGGTACCAGTTATTTGCTCCTGGGGTTATCCATTGTGGCCGGAGCGGTTGCCGCCTTCTCTCCGGTGGCAATCCGGCGGGTGACAGGTCTGTTCTCACTAATAACTGGTTTTGTGGGTGTCTACTCGGTCTTCTTCGGGGCGGCAGAAGAGCAATTTGGCTACTGCGTGGTGATCGTCGGGCTGGTGTCGACCCCGGTAGCCGCCACGATGGTAGTTTCCTGGCGTTCAAGGCTTCGCGGAGTCGTCGGAGTGGCTGCAGCGGTCATAACGGTTCTCAGTTTGATCTTGGGCATCCAGGCGAGGTTAGTCGTAGATGACGGACTTGTCCGTGCACGGGATTACATGAACGCCGAACTGCCTGAGTCTGCGAAGGTGGGCTTGACATCGGTAACGGGTGAGTTCGCCCTTTTGCCGCATCAGGGGTGGGAGGTACTGCCTTCGTTGCAATCCCTTGAGAATGGGAACGCCCAGTATGTCCTCACGCAGGACAGGCCACTAAAAGAAGGCTACGGCTTCGCGGCCCCCGAGCTCCTGCACTGGCTGGAAAACAACGCTCAGCCCGTGTTCTCTTTCACGGGACCCACCTCCGGCGATACTGTTCTTTGGCAGCTTGACCGGACGAAACTCGACGCTGCTGTTTCCCAGGGACAGACAATTCCTCCTGTGTCCGGAGGGTACCGGTGAGGCGGAAGGTGCTTTCGACCCTGCTGTCGATTGTGGCCATCGGTTTGAGTGCCGGATGCGGGGTCGCGGCCCAGCCAGCAGCACCCGAGACCATGTCGTTCGGTGTTTTGGGTGCCTCCTGTGCCCCTGAACGTGTCGTTGCGCTCCGGGAAGCAGGGGTGTCCGTGGTGGAATTGCCCTTGGCTTGGGATCGCTACGAGCCGGGCGAAGGCCTCGTTGATGAGCGTTACGTGGCGGGCGTTCGGGCTCAACTGCAAGATTGTCGTGACGCAGGCATGGCCGTTGTCCTGTCTCCGGGCCTGCATTACCCGCCGGACTGGGTAAGGAGCTTGCCTGGTGGGGTCTTGAGGGGAAGCGCTGGAGGAGTGCCGGGGGATTCCGGGGCTGAGCTGGTGTTCAGCGCCAAAGTAAGGGAAGCCGTCCATGAGTACCTGGCCCGCATCGCATCGGATGTGGGCTTCGAGGGCATTGCGGCAATACGCGTTGGGACGAACGCTACCGGCGAGCTGGGTTACCCGGGGGCCGAGGACGGCGGAAATGAGCGCGAATTCTGGTCGTTCGGTGATGCACCGCAACTGGGAAAGGGGTTGGCGGAGGGGGTTGCACCTTCCCCGATGCCGGGCTGGGTTCCAGGCGCCCGCCTATGGAAGGGCAGGGCAGTGAATAGTCAGCAGGTCCAGGCCTGGTGGGATTGGTACGCCGGTGCAGTGGTGGGCGCCGTGGTGTGGCAGGTGGACGAGCTTCGGGGGCTCGGGTACCAGGGGCGCGTGCACGTACCGGTAGCGGGCAAAGGAGTCCTGCCTGCCGAGAAAACGGAAGCCCTCAGAGGGCGGTTGGACGGGCGGGCGAACCCGGACGGCGCACAGGAACGTGGTCTGGATTACCTCGAACAATTCGCGGTGCTCTCCACCTTGCCTGGGGTTGACGTGGACTTCACTGGCTTGGACGATATTTCGGCCGTGACTGCCCGCGCCGTCTCGCCGCTACAGGACCGGTGTCATCCGGGCGACGAAGTGAGTTTCATGGAGGACGACGTTTCGGTGTGGTCCTCCCACAGATACACCAGTGCCTTGGCTCGCCGGGCCGGTCTAGGTCTGGTCGGCGAAAATCCTGGTGCCCCTTGGCTGCCGTACACCGGTGGCACACCGCTATCGGACAGCCTGGCCGAGCAACTGCAGATCGCCCCAAGATACGCCGCCGAATGTGGGATGACCATGTTCCTGTTCGGGTTCGAGGACGATCTCTTTGACCCTGAGGGACGTAGCGGGGTGACTCTCGACCACTACAGTGACGTGATCCAGAGCTACTGATGCCCAATCCGCGTCATGTTCTCCGGCCTGCAGATACTGAATAGATGACTACTGCCGAGCCAGTGAATGACTTCCGCGGCAGTCCAGGAGGCCATGAACGAGCCTCCTCGTCAGGCCTGAACCTCCAAAGGAGAATACTGTCAATGACCTGTGTGGGAACTCCAGAATGCGCCGCTTCGCGTAGCATCTCACTGTCCTGTCGTGAAGGCTCTGCGCCGGGCAATGAACGCCGGCGGCGCCGCCGCAGCTTTGCGGTAGCTTCGGGCGCTGCGTTGCTGATGATGATATCTTCCATGACGCCAACTGCAGCTCTTGCGACGGGGTCGACGCCTGTACAGCCTGCTGCGTCTCCTGGGGAGTGTACGGTCAGCGCCGCCACCGGTAGCACTGGCACAAACCTGTACACCGTCACGGCCCAGCCCGATGACGCGTTGGACGATACGCCAGGCATTCAGGGCCGAATTGATGCAGCAGGCGCTGCCGGCGGAGGCATCGTGAGGATCCCCGCAGGTACATTCATCATCAACGGGAAGCTTCGTATGGCGAGCAATGTAAAACTCGAGGGCGCAGGGCCCGCGACGGTCTTGAAGGCAGGGCCTGGCTTTCTGGGCAACACCGGTCCCGCGGGCGGCTATCCGATCATTACTACGGCCGGGGCCGACAACACAACCCTGGCGAATTTCACCGCGGATCAATCCGGCGACACACTGAATGGCAATGTCCCGGGCCGCTTGAACGAGTATGTAGTCGACGTGCGCGACTCGCATAACTCCGTCGTCGAAGGTATTCAGACAAGAAACCCATTCACTTACTCAATCGCGTTCGTCGGCGGTTCGAACTGGTGCGTCAGGAACAGCAGTACCCAGTCCGAAACCAACGGAAAGTATACGGAGCTGGACGGAATCCACGCCATGAACACGAGCCACGGAGACATCGTGGGGAATGTCGTCGACCAGCGAAAAGGAACCGACGGGGATGACGGAATTGCCGTTCACACTTTCGGCACTGAGGACGTTCACGATATCCGGATCACGAATAACAACGTACGCGGAGGCAGACACGGAGCCGGTATCGACCTTGCTGGAGGATCCGGAGTGATTTACAACATCGATCTCACCGGCAACACCGTCTGGGGTTCCCCCCGTGGTTTGGAGGACGCCTATTACGACGGAACCAAGCAGATTCACCACATCAAGGTGCTTGGGAACACCTTTAGGGACAACGACATCAAGTCTGTCGGTGGAGCGGTCGACTTTGAGCGTCCGGTGACCTATGTGACGATGACCGACAACGTGGCATGCAACTCAGGAGGCTACCGGCTTCCCGCAGGTTTAGGGAATACGAACCTCAGAAACATGCAGACCTCATTGTGCTGACCAACGCCCCCAACAGCCGGCGGAAGCCCCCAATTAGCTCATTCCGCACGAAAAGAATCGGCAAGGGCCACGCGGTTACGGCCTGAGGCTTTTGCTGCGTACAGCGCGAGGTCGGCTTCGTGAAGGAGTTGCTCGGTTGTCGCACGGTGACCGTCGGTAAAGGCGGAGATGCCCGCACTGATGGTCAGGACGCCGTCGGGATCGCCGGAGTGCTCGATCCGCAGGTCGTGTACGGCTGAGCGGACGCGCTCCAAAACCGTCTCCGCGGTGGCGGCAGACTGCTCGCGAAGCAGCAACAGGAATTCCTCGCCGCCAAAGCGGTATACAGCATCCGACGCCCTGATCTGCCCGGACAAGGTAGCCGCGATGGCCACCAACGCGGCGTCACCGGCCTGGTGGCCGTAGATGTCGTTGTAGGCCTTGAAGTTGTCCACGTCCACCATGGCCAGGCAGTAGTTGTGCCCGGTCGTGTCCCCGACGTGCAGGCCTCCCAGATCCTCCGACAACTTGAGCCGGTTGTGCACCTTGGTCAGGGGATCGGTGCGGGCCTGCTCGGTCAGGGCAGACCGGTAGCGGGCCAGATCCGCGTGCAAGGACGTGATGCGTTGGGCAGCGAGGAGGCGGATGTGCAGGCTGAACGGGTCCAACGGCTTGGTGACGTAGTCGTCTGCTCCGGCCTCCATGCCAGCAAGCACGTCCTTCCGCGACCCATGGGAGGTAACAAGAATGACGTAGGTGTAACTGTCCTCTTCCGCGGCCCTGATGGCACGGCAGAGGTCCAGCCCATTGAGCCCGGGCATCATCAAGTCCGTTACGACCGCTTCGGGGCTGTGCTCTTTGAAGAGTTGCCAGGCCGAGTCGCCGTCCACGGCCACAATGCATTCGTGCCCGGACTGTTCCACGGCTGCCTTGGTGATCATGCGCGAGATTTGGTCATCGTCCGCAATCAGGATCTTCACAGGGCCCCCAACAGGATTCGCTCAAGGGCGCGGTCCACCCTGGCCAGTTCCGAAGACAGCTGTTCCAGCAGCCGCGATCCTTCGGCCTCCAACCCCGGGCCGGCGTCCCGTCCCAGTTTTTCCAGTTCTTTGCACATGGCAGCGGCTCCCACCGCTCCAATGTTGGCCGACGCACCGGCAAGTTTGTGGGCCGCCGCCTGCACTGCGGGGCCCTGACCGGCGTCGAGTGCGGAACGCAGCGCTTCAACGGTTCCCGCAGCATCTTCCCGGAACGCCTCGATGGCCGCCGGCAGCAAGCCCACGCCGTCGTCGGGCCCGAGCTCGCGCAGGATCTGCAGCCGCCCGGTGTCAAGAACAACAGCGTCCGACGGCGGTGCTTCCGCCTCCTGCGGCGCCCCACCGAACCCTGACCGGTCAGCGGCCCCGGCTGCCGCCGTCGTCGGTTCTTCCGGCTGCGGTATCCACCGGGCCAAGACGGCACCCAACGTTGTGAGGTCCACTGGCTTGCTGATGTAGTCGTCCATGCCAGCCGCGAAGCAGCGCTCGCGGTCCTCGTTGAGGGCCCCGGCGGTCATGGCGATGATGGGGATGCGCGTGGAGTGTCCGTTGTGGGCCCGGATGGCGCGGGTGGCGTCGAACCCGTCCATGACAGGCATGTGGCAGTCCATGAGAACCGCCACATAGCGCCCTGTCAGCGCAGCCGTGACAGCCTGGGCGCCGTCCTCAACAATATCCACGGCGTAGCCGAGCCGGTTGGCCATGCCGCGGGCCACAAGCTGGTTTACTTCGTTGTCTTCTGCCACCAGCAACGTGCCCAGCTGCGCATCCGGCTCGTCGGGCAGAAGGACGGGGGACGGTGCCGCCGGCGCACCGGTGGTCCTGGTGGCCATGAGGCGAAGGAGCCGGTTGTAGAACTCTGAGCTGCGGACCGGTTTGGTGAGGTACTCACGGATTCCAGCCTCGGCCAGGTCAACCCTGTCCACCATCATGGTTGAGGTCAGGAGAATGATCCCTGGCTGCCCCGGGTGGGTGCTTTCGCTGTTGATGAGGCGGGCAAGCTCCAAACCGTCGGTATCGGGCATGCACATGTCCACCACGGCGATGTCGTAAGGATGGCCCTCCAGGACGGCGTTGCGGTATTCGGTCATCGCGGTGGAGGCATCGGCCACCGCCACCGGCGTCATTCCCCAGCTGTCCAGCTGGGTCTCAAGCACCAGGCGGTTGGTGGCGTTGTCGTCCACCACCAGGACCCTTTTGCCCGCCAGCGTCGCAGGCAGGGTGAGGCTCTCGGCTGCCGCCGGCCCTATGGGCAGTGACAGTTCGAACCAGAACGTGCTGCCCTTGCCCAGTTCGCTGTCCAGCCCAATCCGTCCGCCCATCGCTTCGGTGAGCCGCCGGGAAATGGCCAGCCCCAGCCCGGTGCCTCCGTAGCGCCGTGTGGTGGACGCATCAGCCTGGGCGAACGATTCGAAGAGGCGGTGGTGGTCCTCGGAGCTGATGCCGATTCCTGTGTCCCGGACGTCGAAGCGCAGCGAGGCCATTCCGGCGTCGGTTGCCAGCACGGAGACTTTGATTTCGACTTCACCAGATGGTGTGAACTTGACGGCGTTGGAGGAGAGGTTCACCAGGATTTGCCGGATCCGGCCGGAATCGCCCATGAGTCGTCCGGGGACATCCGGGTGGCAGTAGGAAATGAGTTCCAGGTTCTTGCCTTGGGCTGCTTCGGCAACCAGCCCAGCCACTTCTTCCACCAGGGCCCGCGGATCGAAAGCCGTGACTTCCAGGTCCACTTTTCCGGCTTCCAGTTTGGAGAAGTCCAGGATGTCGTTGATCAGGGTCAGGAGGACTTCGCCGGCACCCTTCACGCCTTGGGCGTATTGCCGTTGTCCGTCGCTGAGGGGGGTATCCATCATGAGCGACGTCAATCCGATGACGGCGTTCAGGGGTGTGCGGATCTCGTGGCTCATGGTGGCCAGGAACTCCGACTTGAGGCGGCTTGCTTCCAAGGCGGCTTCCCGGGCGGCGAGCAGTTCTGCTTCAGCCGCTTTGCGCTCGGTAATGTCACGCGAGATGAACGCCACTCCGCGGATCCCGGTGGCGCTCCGAATGGGGGACAGGGTGACGGAGACGGGGATGATGGCGCCGTCGCCGCGTTTGCGCTGTGTTTCGTAGTTCTGGACGTCGCCATCCCGCACCGTGGTTTCCAACATCCGGAGCTCCTTCTCCCGCACCCCCTCCGGGATGAAGAAGTCACCTTTCGTGCCGATCACTTCGGCCGCCGGATATCCGAAGATCTTTTCCGCCCCGGGATTCCAGCTGGAGATGACGCCGTCCAGGGTTTCGCCAACGATTGCGTCGCCGGAGGAATTGACGATCGCACCGAGCCCCTCAAGCTCGGCCGTGCGTTCGGCCACCTTGGTCTCGAGGTCGCGGGTAAGGGTCACATTTTCGACGACGATGAGCACCTGCCGCACGATAACGAAACCCAGGACTATCAAACCGGTTACCAGCAGGACGCGGTCGGCGCCGATGGGGCCTGTCCGGGAAAAGAACACTGCACTGAAGACGGGGAGATAGGGGAGCAGTTCCAGCGCGACTGCGTAGCCGCGGCCATCTTTTCGGCTGCTGTCCGCTTCAGGAATGAGCGGGCTCAAAGCGACCAGCAGGAAGGCGGACACCCACCCCAACGCCAGGGGTGAGCCGGTCACGCCCGAGATTCCTTCGAGTGTCAGCCGCATGTAGGCGAGGTCCGTCACGGCAAGGACCCAGAAACCGACGCCGAGGCTCAGCCAGGGCAGCCTGCGCCCGCGGGCTGCGCGCATGGTGAGGACGATAACCACGGAAACCATGAAGACATCCGCGATGGGGTAGGCCATCTGCGTGATGCGGGCGAACGGGTCGCTGTTCCTGGCGCTGGCCAAGGGGCCCAGGACGGAACTCCAGGCAATGAAGAAAGTGGAACTTGCCACCACGCCGGCATCCAGGATGGTGCGGCGCAGGGGCAATCGCAGTCCTTGCCCCCGCAGAAGCAGAACCAGGCCAATGGAGGCCGGGAGCGCGTACCAAACAAAACCGACGTCGGCGAATGAAGGAAATGGGTAGTCGTGATCAAGGGTGATGCCATTGGCGGTCCAGATGGCTTGTCCGGCGGACCAGAGTGCCAGCCCGCCAACCACGAACCAGCGACCCGCCGTCGAATGCGGCTGTTTGAGGGCTGCGCGTATGTGGGTAACCAGGGCCGTAAGGACAGCTGTGAGGATTGCCAGGTCACCTGCCAGTTGTGCAGTGGACGTGCCGATTCCGCTTGCCAGCCCGACGGCCAGCAGAACTGCGCTAAAGCCGGCCGCAATCAGGAAAAACGGCAAACCGCGTCCCGCCCACGAGCGCTTGGACAGAACCTCGTGCTTCACTCCCGCCACTGAACCCCTGCTTTCGAAAGTGGCCCCACCAAAAGCGAACAACGCCGTCTTAGCTGCGCTGAGGAGAGCATACGCTGAAAACACCCCTTCAGGGCACAATAAATGTCCTGTTAAGAACGCTTGACAACACGTGCTCTTTCCACTGCTGCCTGAGTACTGCCAAGTAGCCCATTCCCCGAAACTGCGTAATACCTGATGGCCGTGTGCCAGCGCTTGGGGGAAAGTCGAGTAGCTCCTACTCGTGCAGGGGGCAATACCCAATTCCTATATTTGAATTTGCAGGGGTTTATTGCAATTCCGTTCCTCCGGCTCAGCGGCGGATCGCACCCCGTCGTTGTGCGGCGGTGCTCCTCCCAATACATAGCTGCGCTTTCTCCACCAGGGCCACAAAAGGCTCCCACGCGCGGTCCCAGCCATGGAGTCCCGGAGTTCCCATGAACATGAATGATGTAGAGCTGCAAACTTCACTGAACAAGGACAGCGGCGTCGGCCGACAACCTCCGTTCAGCAAATCCAAGCTCATGATTGCCGGCGCCGTCCTGGCAATACTGGCGCTGATTCCCGTAATTTTTGGAGTGGTCAATTGGGCTACCCACCCAAGTGGCACCGAACAAACGGTCTCGAATGAACAAGCGGCCGCACCTGAGGCAGTGCCATCGGCACCGGCAAGCAGTGCCGCATCAGCCGCGCCGGCCCAGAACGCGGCAGCCCAGAACGCGGGAGCCCAGGCGGCCCCGCCGGCTGCCGCTCCCGCGGCTGAGCCCGCTGCCGCCCCGGCCCCGGTGGCTGAAGCAGCGCCGGCCGCTCCTGCGGCGCCAGCGGCTCCCGCAGCCCCGGCAGGAGACCCCAACCTGTACACGGTGGTATCCGGTGACACGGTGGGCAGCATTGCCGCAAGGTTCGGCGTGGATGTCAACGCGATGTTGGCTGCCAATGGCTTGGGCCCGTACTCGGTGATCGTCCCGGGACAGGTCCTCAAACTCACGGGCCCACCCGTTGCGCCCGTTCCAGCAGCGGCGCCGGCGCAGGCCACGGTTCCTCAAGCCCAAGTGGCAGCACCGGCAGTTGCCCCTGCTCCCGCCGCAGCCCCGGCGCCTGCCCCCGCTCCGGCGCCGGCCGTCAGGACCATCTACGTGGCAGGCGCGGGCGGCCAGTCGCTGGTGGATGCCTGCATCGGGCCTATCAATTACACCCCAACCAACGCCTATGCAGTGTTCATCACGGAACACGACTTCTGCGGAGGGTGGGCACGCTTCTCGGGAATCGGTGTAGGGGAGACCGTGTCCATTCCGGGGTACGGGACCTTCACTGCCACTGGCAGGGCACAGGTGCCCAACCCCGGAACCACCAATGATGTGGCAGCGGTGTTTGGCGGCTTCCCGGCAGTGGTCTTGCAGACCTGCATCCCAGGCACCAACCAGATGCTGGTGATCGCCCTTAACTAATAGCTGTAACTAGGCCGGCGCCGTCAGGCGCGCGAACCGGAGGATACCCAGGATGGCCGGGGCCAACTGATCCTCCATCTGGTGGTAGACCTCTTCCGCTCGTCGGTAGGGGTCTACCACGTCGTTGTCTGAAGGGTCGGACGGCAGCGCCAGGTGTCGCACCGAGGCTGCCCGTGCCGGGAGGGCACTCCAAAAGTCCACGATGTTCCCGGTGGCGGGGGCGTCGTCGCGCGTTTCCAGGACGGCCAACATGCGGGCGAATTCCCGGACGGTGAAGGTGCGCTTCAGCAGTGAGGCGTCCAGCTGGAGTACTTCGCCGCGGTGTTTGGAGGTCATTGCCAGTACCAGATCGGTTTCGCGGAGGATCTTCTGGGTCAGCTGCCGCGCGGCAAAATTATCCGGCGTCCCACGGAAGGTGCTGATGATTTGGGCGGAGAGCGGCTGGATGGGTTCACCCACCAAGGCGCGGGTTCCGGCGCTGCGGACCTCAAATGACCCGGGGCTTACTTGGTTGAGCCCAGCCTGAAGCAGCCTCTCGGCGACGGGGGAGCGGCAGATGTTTCCGGTGCAGACGGTGAGGATCCTGAAGGGCTGGGGCGATTCCACGTAGAGCTCTTTCCTTGCGTTGGCGCGGGGCGGTTGAGGCCCCACCCCAAGTTAACACGGGGATTCTCAGGCGCCTTGTCAACAACGCCCGAGCACCGAAAGAGGCTGAAATCATCCGGGGCACCATGCGCCGAACGCTTGACGGAAATCATCAGCTCCGCATATTCTGAACGAACGGTCGGTAATTTATTAGGAGCAACCATGGCATCGCAGAATCTGCAGTCAGTGCCCGCTGAGCTGTCCCCGGAGGAGCAGGAGCGGGAGGCAGCCGGTCAGGCGTACTTTGATCGCATCATTTCGGAAGACTCGCGCATCGAACCGCGCGACTGGATGCCGGCGGCTTACCGCAAGACTTTGCTGCGCCAGATCTCGCAGCACGCGCACTCGGAAATCATCGGGATGCAGCCCGAAGCCAACTGGATCACCCGCGCTCCGAGCCTCAAGCGCAAGTCCATCCTCATGGCCAAGGTCCAGGACGAGGCAGGCCACGGTCTGTACCTGTACTCCGCAGCAGAGACGCTGGGGCAGTCCAGGGACCAGATGATGGAAGACCTCATTGCCGGCAAGGCCCGGTACTCGTCCATCTTCAACTACCCCACGATTTCCTGGGCAGACATGGGAGCCATCGGCTGGCTCGTGGATGGCGCGGCCATCTGCAACCAGGTGCCCTTGTGCCGTGCCTCGTATGGTCCTTACGGACGCGCAATGGTGCGCATCTGCAAGGAAGAGTCCTTCCACCAGCGCCAGGGTTTCGAGATTTTGCTGGAACTCTCCAACGGCACGCCTGCGCAGAAGCAGATGGCCCAGGACGCCGTGAACCGCTGGTACGCGCCGTCGCTGATGATGTTCGGCCCGCCGGATGACGATTCACCCAACTCCAAGCAGTCCATGGCGTGGAACATCAAGCGGTTCAGCAATGACGAGCTGCGCAGCCGGTTCGTCGGAATGATGGTGGAGCAAGTCCGGGTCCTGGGCCTGACCCTGCCGGACAAGGACATCCGTTTCAACGAAGAAACCAAGAAGTGGGAGCACGGACCCTTGGACTGGAACGAGTTCAAGGAAGTCCTGGCCGGCCGCGGTCCCTGCAACTCGCAGCGCGTCGAGCGCCGCCGTGAGGCACACGAGAACGGTGCCTGGGTTCGGGAAGCAGCAGTGGCGTACGCCCGCAAGCAAGCAGAGAAAGTGAACGCAGCATAATGGCTCCCCACGGAAATCCTGAAGCACCGGCCAGCGCCGCCGGCGAAATCAACCGCGAGGCCCCCAAAGTTGCGGCCACCACTGCGGAAGGCACGACGGCGGCACCCGCCTCAGTCCCGACGCTCACCCCCGGTGGCGCCAAGGAAGAGCACCCGTGGTCCCTCTGGGAGGTCTTCGTGCGCTCCAGCCGTGGCCTCTCCCATGTCCACGCCGGTTCCTTGCACGCACCGGATGCTGCCATGGCCCTCCGCAACGCCCGCGATCTGTACACCCGCCGCAACGAGGGCGTGTCCATCTGGGTTGTGCCGGCGGAGGCGATTTCCTCCAGCGATCCCGATTCCAAGGGTTCCTTCTTCGAGTCCCCGCAGGGCAAGGATTACCGCCACGCGACGTACTACACCAAGAGCGAAGGCGTGAAGCACCTGTGACCAACCACGACACTGACTTCGCCATCGAAGGCCACGGCGACATTTCCGTCGGCGTCCACGGCGCCGGTGCTTCCGGCGATGGCTCGGCGAGCGCCACCCGTATCACTCCGGGTAACGCCTTGCGTCCTGAGGACATTGCCTTGGAAATCAGCCGCGGCCAGGTCAAGCCCAGCGAGGACGTGGCCGAGTTCGCCCTGCGCATTGGAGATGACGGACTGATCCTCGCCCAGCGCCTGGGTCACTGGATTTCCCGTGCTCCTGAGCTTGAGGAAGACATCGCCCTTGGCAACATCGCGCTGGATCAGTTGGGCCACGCGCGCTCCTTCCTGACCTACGCCGGTGCCGCTTGGGGAAAGTCCGAGGACGACCTCGCCTACTTCCGCCGCGAGCACGAATTCCGCTCCGCGCATCTGTTCGAGCAGCCCAACGGTGACTTCGCGGTCACCATCGCCCGGCAGTTCATCGTGAGCTTCTACCAGTTCGAGCTCTACACAGCGCTCATGGAGTCCAGCGACCCCACCATCGCCGCCATCTCGGCCAAGGCTGTCAAGGAAGTGGATTACCACCGCGACCACAGCGCCCAGTGGGTGCTGCGCCTTGCCGGCGGCACGGACGAATCCCGGAGGCGGATCATCCAGGGCTTCAAGCTGGTGTGGCCGTATGTTGAGGAGCTCTTCGAGGACGACGAGCTCACCACACGCCTCAGCGAAGCCGGCGTCACGGTGCAGCCCTCCAGCCTGCGCGAAGCCTTCGACCGCCTCACTGGTGAGATTCTCGCCGAAGCCGGGCTTGAGCTCCCCAACGTTCCCCAGTCACTGGGCGGAGGCCGGCGCGGCAAGCACTCCGAGCACCTGGGCTACGTTCTTGCTGAGATGCAGGTCCTGGCGCGCGAGCACCCGGGCGCGAGCTGGTGACTGGGATGGCTACCATGGCAAAGACCGCCGAGCAGCAGGCCTGGGAGATTGCCTCCACGGTCTGCGATCCGGAAATCCCGGTCCTCACCATCGAGGACCTCGGAATCCTGCGCGGCGTGCGGGTTGTCGACTCGCCCGAGGCGGCCACCGCTGACGGCGCGCACGACGGCGGCCCCGCCAGTACCGCCGTCGAGGTCACCATCACGCCCACCTACTCGGGCTGCCCGGCGATGGATGCCATTGGCGATGACCTGCGCACGGCATTCCGCGAGGCCGGTTACGCCGGCGTGGCCATCAATCTCGTGCTGTCTCCGGCGTGGACCACTGACTGGATGACCGAGTCCGGCAAGGCCAAGCTGGAGGAATACGGGATCGCGCCTCCCAGTGGCAGGGCTGCCGCTGGCGGTCACTCGGGTCCGGTCCGGCTCAGCCTTGCCGTGAAATGCCCGCAGTGTTCCTCGCTCAACACCAAGGAACTCACCCGCTTTGGTTCCACGTCCTGCAAGGCGCTCTTCGTCTGCCAGGACTGCAAGGAACCGTTCGACTACTTCAAAGTCCTCTAAGGAAATCCATGACCACCGAAACACAGACGGCCAGCCGCCGTCGTGCGTCTTTCCATAACCTGACCGTCGCGGAAGTCCGGCGCCTCACGGACGATGCCATCGAGGTCACGTTCGGTGTTCCGGCCGAGCTCGCCGGCCAGTACGACTACCTTCCGGGCCAGTACGTCGCTTTGCGCACCACGCTGCCGGATGAGAACGGTGAGCCTCACGAGGTCCGCCGCAGCTACTCGATCTGCGCAGAGCCGCGCAGCTTCGAGGACGGCAGCAGCGAGATCCGCGTGGCCATCAAGAAGGACCTCGGTGGGCTCTTCTCCACGTGGGCCAACGCCGAGCTGAAGGCCGGGGACGTGCTTGACGTCATGAGCCCGCAGGGCGCGTTCATCTCGCGGCACGGCAAGGACGGCTCCGCTGTCCAGCACAACGTGATGAACTCCATGAACCATCCGGAGGAGCTGGCAGGGGAGCCGGGCAACTTCGTGGCGATCGCCGCGGGTTCGGGCATCACTCCGGTGATTGCGATTGCGCGGACGCTGCTTGCTGCCAACCCTGAGACCACCTTCGACCTCGTGTACGCCAACAAGGCCGCCATGGACGTCATGTTCCTGGAGGAGCTGGCGGACCTGAAGGACAAGTACCCCTCGCGCCTGGCGCTCCACCACGTGCTGTCCCGCGAGCAGCGGATTGCGCCGCTGATGACCGGCCGCATCGACGCTGAAAAGCTGCAGGCGTTGCTGTCTTCGGCGATCCATTCCGAGGACGTTGACGAGTGGTTCCTGTGCGGGCCGTTCGAACTGGTCCAGTTGTGCCGCGACACCTTGGCCGCGCGCGGCGTGGAGCCGGAGCATGTGCGCTTCGAGCTGTTCACCACCGGCCGCCCGGACCGTCCCGAGGGCCATGCAGGCCGTCCCGTTGTGGAGGACGAGTCGCAGGAGACGTACAAGATCACGTTCAAGCTGGACGGCCTCACCGGCGATGTCGCCAGTCCCACGCATGCCCGCGAGTCCATCCTGAACGCGGCGCTTCGCGTCCGCCCGGACGTTCCGTTCGCGTGTGCCGGCGGCGTGTGCGGCACCTGCCGCGCCAAGCTGATCACCGGTACCGTGACCATGGACGAGAACTACGCCCTGGAGCAGGACGAGTTGGACAAGGGCTACGTCCTCACCTGCCAGTCCCACCCCACCAGCGAAGAAGTGACCGTCGACTTCGACGTCTAAGGAGTCCCCCATGATCGAGCTCTCCATTGCCAACGGCATTGCCGAAATTGTCCTCAATGCGCCGGAAAAGCTGAACTCGCTCAACGAGGACGCGCTGCTTGAGTTGGGCAAGGCGTACGACGACGCCGCTGCCGCCGCCTCCCGTGGCGAGGTGCGGGCGCTGCTCCTTCGCGGGGAGGGCCGCGCCTTCTGCGCCGGGCGCGACATCGCAGGCGTCACGCCGGAAACCGACGACGCCCAGGCCTATCTGGGCGGCTTGGTTGAGCCTTTGTTGAAGAAGATGGCAGCCTTCCCTGCGCCCACTTTCGCTGCTGCGCACGGAGCCTGCCTGGGTGTCGGACTCGGGCTCCTGCTGGCCACGGACGTTGTGTACGTGGCGGAGAATGCCAAGTTCGGCTCGCCCTTTGCCAAGCTTGGGGCGACTCTGGATTCCGGTGGGCACTGGTACTTCACCGAGCGTCTGGGTATGCACCGGACTCTGGACCTGATCTACACGGCGGACCTCATCTCAGGAACCGAGGCCGTGGCCCAGGGCATGTTCAGCAGGGCCATGCCGGACGACGCCTTGCTGGCCATGACCCGCTCCATTGTGGAGCGTGTGGCTTCGGGCGCCACCCAGGCTTTCGTTGCGTCCAAGGAGCTGGTGGCGCATATCCGCGACCAGCGCCTCGGACTGTGGGAGTCCATGGTCGAGGAGAACACAGAGCAGGCCCGGCTCTGCAAGACCGATGACTATGCCGAGGGTTTCCGGGCGTTCCAGGAGAAGCGGGCGCCGGATTTCAAAGGGTAGCCCCCGCCCGGTTGGCACTCGATCCGGGTTGCGCGAACCATGCGTTGAGGTTTCTCCAAGGTCCGTCCGCCTACGATAGTCAGCATGAAATCCGTCCGTGAGATGCGCTCCGCCGCCGTCGTAATTAATGCGGCCTCGCGTCGAGGTGCCGCGGCCAGCGGGCCGGCCGTGGACATGCTGCGGCAGGCAGGACTGCCGGTTTCTTCGGCGCATGCCGTTACCTCCGGCGCGGAACTGGGACCGACGCTCGAGCGGGTGATTGCGGAGCAGCATGACCTGGTGGTTGTCGGTGGCGGGGACGGGACGGTGAGCTATGCGGCCGGGTTGTTCGCGGGAACCGGGACCGCCTTGGGGGTCCTACCGCTGGGCACTGCCAATGATCTTGCCCGTACGCTCGAGATACCTGGCGCACTCGCTGATGCCTGTGCTGTGATCGCGGAGGGAAAGGTGGTCGACATTGATCTTGGCAGGGCTAACGACCAGCCGTTTCTCAATGTCGCTTCCGTAGGTCTCTCCGTGGGCGTGACCGAGGCACTGAGCCCCCGGTTGAAAAAGCGAATCGGCCCATTGGCTTATGGGGTCGCCACCGTCAAGGCCTACGCGCGGCACAAGCCTTTCCGCGCCAGGCTGGAGTTCCCTGACGGGGACCACCCAACCCTTGAACTGGAGGACTTGCTGCAGGTGGCTGTGGGAAACGGCCGGCACTACGGCGGCGGCAACACGGTGTCCCCGATGGCCGGAATCGATGACCATATGCTCGATATCTACGCCATCCTTGCGGCACCGCTCCGGGAGCACGTGAAGATCGCGCGGTTGCTCAAAGACGGAAGCTTCATAGATCACGATCGCGTGTTCCATCTGGCGACGCGACGGGTCCGGCTGGTTACCGGGCGTCCGATGCCCGTGAACCTCGACGGCGAGATCGCCACCGCGACGCCGACGGACTTCACGGTGCAGCGGAATGCGGTGCATGTAGTTGTGCCGCAGGGGAGCACGAGTGCGACGTTCGATGGTCCGGCAAGGACCTGAGCGGGCGAACATCCCGGTTAGCCAAGCAAAAAGCGGGCCGCGGCTGGAAGCCGCGGACCGCCGTCGTTCGCTTATCTAGGTGCCCCGGGCAGGGACTCGCAGACGATCCCGTCCTTATCGCTGTCGAGCCGGGCCACGTCGCCGTAGTGCGGGTAGTAGTAGTTGTACCAGTCTTGAGCCTGGCGCCATGTGCTGAAGTCTGTGCAGTTCTTGGAGTCACCCGGATTGGCGGGCTTCTGCGGAGCAGGCGGCTGCACTACCGGTGGCTGCACCACCGGCGGCTGGACCACTGGGGGAGGCGGCGGGGGCGAGCAGGTGTTACTGCTGATTCCGCCGGTGCCGCCATTGACAAAGCGGTACATGAACGCGGCCATGGCGTCGCGGGCTACGGGCTGGAGCGGTTGATAGATCCGGCAGCCGTAGCCCGTGTCCCAGCCGGTGGAAATTCCCTTAGCGGCAAGCCACGTAATTTCCTTGTAGAACTGGCTGCTGATGGAGATGTCCTGGAATGGGGAGCTTCCCGGCGCGTTGAAGGCAGGGTTGCCGGCGTAGCGGTAGAGGAATGCGGCCATGGCGTCACGGTTGACCGGGTTGAGCGGGCGGAAGGTCTTGGTTCCGTTCGCTTCAGCCCAGCCTGTGGAAATGCCCGTTGAAGCGAGCCAAGTGATTTCCTTGTAGAACTGGCTGGACGGCGTGATGTCCGCAAACGGCGACTCTGCGGGCGGAGTGAATGGTGGCTTGCCTGCGAGGCGGTAGAGGAAGGCGGCCATGGCGTCGCGGTTCACGGCGTTGAGAGGCCGGTAAGTGCGGGAACCGTTGGCCTCGATCCAGCCGGTGGAAATCCCTTGGGAGGCCAACCAGGAAATCTCGACGTTGAACTGTGTCGAAGCGTTGACATCCGAGAAGGTGATGGGTGTGGTGTCCGTGGCCACTGCGGGAACAGCTACCAAAGTTGATCCACAGGAACCTTGGAGAACAGAAGAAATTGCCGCGGACTCGGCGGTATCCACAGTCAGCTGCCATCGGTACTTGACCATCACCCAGTCGGTCACGTAGCGGCAGGCAACACCAGCCAAAGGCGGCATCCATTCGGCAGGGTCACGATCGCTCTTGGCCTGATTGACGTTATCGGTGACAGCCTCGAGCGAGGCCTCAAAGCCGAGATCGTTGGCATAGTCACGGCGCTGTTCCGCCGTCCAAGCGCTGGCACCGGACCCCCAGGCTTCGGCCAGCGGAACCATGTGGTCAATGTCTACGTCCGAGGCATTTGTCCAGGTGGCGCCGTCATACCAGGAAGCCCACTGGCCGGTGGCTACTGTGCAACCGGAACTGAAAGTCACGGCTACCTGTGACTCCTGCTGGAGTACCTCGGACCTGGTGTTGCAACCGTCGGTGTCGGCGTCGATCCAATGCTGAAAGTAGTCCCGGTTGTAGCCGGCGTTGGTTTCCGGGGTGACTGACAACGAAGAGAAAAGAGAGTTTACGCTGGCCGTATCTGCGGCCGTAGCGGTTTGCGGCAAAAAGACAGCCGCGGACATGGTCAGCGACAAGATCGCCAACCATGAAAGTGCCTTAGGCATCTGGGTCCCCATATTCGATTAGTGCGCTCTGAGCAGCGCATACATCATGGGATGCTACCGCCGGCGCAGTGACGCAGGTGAAACATGAGGCAGGTGTGACGTAGTTTCGCCGGGTGGCTAGACGAATTCCTTGAGGAGCTTGTACCCGGCCACTTTGTCTTCCAGGGAGATAACGGCCATGTCGTGGTCGGTGGTGCTCACGTCAGTGAGGGCGCCGTAGGTGAAGGCCGGGGCAGGGGAGCCGCTTTTGAGGCAGGGGAAGGCGATGAATCGTCCAGCGGCAGTTCCGTCGCCGGAATAATCCTGCTCGGTGCGCTTTGCAGGCACTTCATACGAGCCATAATTCCAGCACACAAAGGCGTCTTCGAAGCTGGCTCCGCGGAATTTTCCAGTGCGGGTATCCATCAGATTCGACTTGAAGGGGTTACCCGTGATGACAAATTCGCCGTGACTTGCCGAGGGTATAAGGCCGGTGACGCCCCAGCTGTGCACTTCTACCGGCTTGCTCTCCCACGCGGATTTTCCAGTGAGGGGATCGTAGCCAACAACCTTCGAAAGTCCGCCCCGGTATGTCCCGGCGGGAAATTCGATGTAACCGGCTTCGTATTCGCAGCGGACGGGGAAGGCGTCGCCGCCCTCCAGCTTGGTGGCCTGAGTGCCCATAGTGCCGGAACACTCAACCTGCGAACCGTCCGCGGTCCATAGAACCCGACCACTGGATGCACGAAGCCCAACTGTTTTTGTAGTGTCGCGCAGGTTCATCGAGTGGGTTTCCTGGGAGACTTTGTCCGGTGAGTAGGGCGTGGGGTTGATGCCGACTGAGCCAACGTAAAGATCCAGTTTTTCGGAGTACAGGAAGTGCGCATCGAACTCCGCACTGGCTCCCTTCCCGAAGATCTTTTCCAGCTCCGCTTCCCAGACCACTTTCCCGTTGTGGACATGGGCAAGTGTTTCGATGCCGCCGTTCACCACGAAGTACAGTTCCTTGCCGACCGGACGGAACAATCCCGACAGAGGAGTGATGTCTGGCTCATCCTCACCCAGGTCCAGATCCACCCAATGCTCAAACGACCCGTAGTCTTTGTCGAAGGTGATGAAGCACATGTCATTCAGGTCGACGCAGGCGTAGGGCCGGGTGGTGACCAGATCTGCCTCGCCCCGGTAGAGTTCCTTGCCGGTTGTCAGGTCAAAGGCCACCGGAGCGGTCCACCAGGCGAAGCCACCATTGTCGGCTGGCGGGGTTGCTGCCTGCAGGAAGATGGCTGCGCTCTTCCCGGTGTAGGTCCGGGTAACCACGGGTTCGAGGGGAGTGCCGGGGGAGCCCACTCCCGGGTGAACCGGCTGCTTCCACAGCTCCTTGCCAGTGGCGACGGAAAGGGCGTGTGCTTCCACGCCGCCGGCAACGCGGGTGTAGACCAGCGCCACGCCGTCGGCGACCACCGGCTGACCGATGGGTTCCAGCGCAACTTCCCAGGCCGCCGTCGCGGTTTCCTTGTTGCGGTCCGGTACTTCTGCGGACGCGGGCGGTTGGCTTGGGCTGGATTCGGCCGGACGAGGCAGCGGAAGCATGGTGCACGCGGAGAGCAGGACGGCTGTGCCGATGGCCAGTGCACCGAGTCCGAACGACGTGAAGCGGGCGCGGAGCATCGCGGGTCGAGAATGAGTCAAAGTTCCCCCAGAAAAAAGGCCATCGAGACGTGGCTCACATAGAGAATACAGCCAGTGGAGTCAAGTCACAGCCATTGGCTGTGTGGCCGGACCTGAGGGCGTCTTACGTCAGGGCCGGCCACACTGGCTGCTGCTGGGGAAGGGGGGAAAGCAGCCAAAGGCGCCGCTGGCTTCGTCGTCCAAAGGCCAGTCGGTGCTTTGCGTGATTGGTTGGCGAGGCTCCAGCCACCCCAACTGCGGCCGTCCCCCGTCCCCCAAGAATCGGACAGCCTCACATCAAAGCAGTGCGTGTTGCGGCGGAATCGTGTCGCCATTCTTGGGGGGAGATTCCGCAGCTACGGCATTTGTGACCCGCAACACAACGCCGGGCCGCGCGGTTTACACTGGAGGGGCGGCGCACGCCCTGATCGTGGTCCGGCAATTCGATGGTGAGTTGGAGGAATCTGCATGCCAAGTGTCACTGCTGATGCAGCGCGCTTTGATGGCCTGAGGCTATCCGCACCATCTGAGTACGCGCGCATCCTCCGCAAGGCCCACGAGGCCACCATTTCCGGCCGTCCGGATCCCCATATTCCGGCGTCGTTGCTGGAGTCCTGGCGGCGTTCCCTGGCTCTCGGAATCAACCCCGAGCGGCACAGTCCCTTGCGCCGGCACGAGGTGGAGGAGGCCCGGACGCTCGGCGCCGGTCATCCGTTGGCGTCCGTGATACCGGCACTCACGCAACTTCTGGCCGACGAAACCCCGGACGGGAGGCATCTCCTGATCGTCACCGACCATCAAGGCGAGGTGCTGTGGCGCGTGGGCAGCAGCCATGCCCTCCGGCAGGCCGATTCCCTGGAATTCGTTGAAGGGGCCGACTGGTCCGAGTCGGGAATCGGCACCAACGCCATCAGCGAGGCCCTGATCACCCGGGCACCGGCGCAGCTGCTCTCAGCCGAGCACCTCGTCCGTTCCCATCACGAGTGGGCCTGCACGGCATCGCCCATCCGTGACCCCCACAGCAACCGGATCCTTGGAATCCTCGACGTCTCCGGGCCCATCAATACCGTCACCCCGGACAGTCTCCGCATGGTGCGCTGCGCTGTCCGCTTGGCCGAGGAACTGCTGCGGTCCAGCCGTCCAGCTGCCACTGCGGCTGACGGAACACCCGTCACGCTGAAACTGAACCTCTTGGGGGACACACCAACAGCAGAGGTCGACGGCGGTGCGCGCCTCCCGCTGACACTCCGCCGGGCGGAAATCCTGGCTTTGCTGGCCTCACGTTCGGGCGGTTGGAGCGCTGACGAGTTGGCATATCACGTGCACGGCGAGGACGGCGCGGCCGCTTCCGTTCGAACGGAGATGCACCGGATCCGTGCGACCTTGGGGAAGGTGGTGGAACCCAACCCGTATCGCTTCGCCGCCGGAATGGAGGTGATGACGGACGCCTCCATGGTCGCTCGACATTTGCGGGAGGGGCGCGTTGCTGAAGCCCTGGCGGGATACCGTGCACCGCTCCTTGCCCGCTCGGGCAACCTGGCGATTGAACTCCTTCGCGATGAGCTCAACGCAGCAGTCAGCTCATCCGTGCGGGCCAGCGGCGATCAGGACCTCATCCTCCGTTGGTGTTCCACGGACATGGGCGCCGATGATTTCGATGCGTGGGCTGCTGCCGTAGCGGCTGTCGGCAACGATCCACGCCTCGGGCTGCTGCAGGCGCGGATGGCCCGAAGGGACCGCGAGTTCGGGGCGTAGCCGGACTCCATGTTGTCTTGTCCACGGACGGCTTAGGGGACAGGCGTCATGGATCCCCAGCCTAGGCCGACCTGGCTGCGGCCCAGCCAGCCCCCGGAACCGTTGCTGGGGTACAGCCAGAGTACGCCGTTCCTGTCGGCGGCCAGGAGATCTGTGTTGCCGTCGCCGCTGTAGTCACCTGAGCCGATGATGGCGGTCATGACGTTCCAGCCTTGACCGACCTGGGCCCGG
>NZ_JBHVAL010000003.1:81650-158971 GCF_042667405.1 Paenarthrobacter sp. NPDC057355
CCGAACCAGCCGCCCGAGCCGTTGCCGGGGTATAGCCAGAGGGCGCCTGCGGTGTCCCGGGCGAGCACGTCCATGGTTCCGTCACCGTTGAAGTCGCCCGGGCCGATGACGGCGGTCATGACGTTCCAGCCTTGGCCGACCTGGGCCCGGCCGAACCAGCCGCCCGAGCCGTTGCCGGGGTATAGCCAGAGGGCGCCTGCGGTGTCCCGGGCGAGCACGTCCATGGTTCCGTCACCGTTGAAGTCACCCGGGCCGATGATGGCGGTCATGACGTTCCAGCCTTGCCCGACCTGGGCCCGGCCCAACCAGCCACTCGAACCGTTGCCCGGGTACAGCCAGAGGGCTCCTGCGCTGTCGCGGGCCAGCACATCGGCGGTGCTGTCACCGTTGAAATCACCTGAGCCGATGATGACCGTCATGACATTCCAGCCCTGTCCGACCTGGGCCCGGTCCAACCATCCGCCCGAGCCGTTGCCCGGGTACAGCCACAGGGTTCCTGCGGTGTCGCGGGCGAGCACGTCCGTCGTGCCGTCGTCGTTGTAGTCCTTCCTGGGTGTGGCCCCATCCAGCACCCTGACAGTATTGCTGAAGCTGGTCACGTAGATCTTGTTGGTCAACGGGTTCACTGCCACCGAGTGATGGCCTCCGGCGGCAACGATCGCCGAGGTATCTGTGGTCCCGTCGATCACCGTCACGGCATTGGGCGTGCTGCCATAGCTGTAGCCGGTGACGTAGATTTTGTTGGTCGCAGGGTTTACAGCCAGCGCGCTTCCACCGCCCCTTACGGTGGTTGGGGTGTTGGTGTCACCGTCGACCACTGTCACAGCGTCATCGCCGGAGACGTAGATTTTGTTGGTCCACGGGTTCACCGCCACCGCCGCCGGATGATTGGCTGTGGTGAGTTCCGCGTTGATGGTGTTGGTGGCGCCGTCGATCACGGTCAAAATGTTGCTGTCCCGATTGGCTACGTAAATTTTGTTGGTTTCCGGATTCACCGCCACGGACATCGGGTGGTATCCGGTGGTTATGGGAATGGTTGCTGTGGAGTTGGTGTCCCCGTCAATCACTGCCACGGTTCCCCCGTTCGAAGGGGCGACGTAGATGGTGTTGGTCACCGGGTTCACTGCCAGCTTGCCCACCCCGGTGGGTATGGGAATGGTTGCTGTGGTGTTGGTGTCCCCGTCGATCACCGCCACACGGCGGCCGTCACCGGCAGCGTAAACCTTGTTGGTCACTTCGTTCACTGCCAGCATCCCTGCGTCGGGGATGACTGCGAAGCCGATGTCAGCAACGGTGTTGGAGGCCCCGTCAATCACCCCCAGGGAGGCGCCGCACGCACAACCGGACCCGTCACCCTTTGTGAAGTAGATTTTGTTCGTCTCCGGATTTACAACCATCGACCGGCCATCACCGCTCCTTCCGGTCTGGATGGTCGCAGTGGTGTTGGTGGGCCCGTCGATCACGGTCACGGTGTCGTCATAGTTGTTGACGTAAATTTTGTCAGTCGCTTGGTTCACCGCTATTGCCGCCGACCTGGGCCCAGTGGGCAGAGTCGTATCTGCTCGCGCCGGGTGGGCGAGCCCTACGAGCAATAGAGAGCCCAGCATCACCGCAGAGGCTGATGACGCCACAACCCTCCGGTGGCCCAAGGCATCTTTGTGTTCCATGGCAGGTCCCCCCAGTCGCGTACGGCTTTTGCCAAATCTTGCCTGCAGACTACACCGCTGGAAGGTTGCCGTTCGGGATCCGGGGTGGACGCCCCAGGGTTGGACCCCCTCACGGATGAACGAGGATCTTCACCGCCGTGTCGTTGTGGTGGATCAGTGTGTTAAAACCCTTCTCCACCAGTTCCTCCAGTGCGATCCTGCCCGTGATGAAGGGCTTGAGGTCAACCTTTCCCTCCTGGACGAGCTTGATGGCCTCAGTGTGATCCCGGACGTAGGCGATGGTGCCGCGCAGATCGATTTCCTTCAGCACTATTTTCTGCATGTCCACCGTGGCCGGGTGGCCCCAAATGGACACGTTCACCACCACGCCGGCGGGCTTCACTGCCGTCAGCAGGGTGTCCAGCACCGCGTTGACCCCGGCGCATTCGAAGGCCACGTCCGCCCCAACGCCGTCGGTGAGCTCCAGGATCCGGGCCTGAAGATCTTCCTGGCTGGGATCAATCACATGATCTGCAACCCCGCTGGAGATCGCCTTCTCCTTGCGGGCTGCACTGAGTTCACTGATGACGGTGGTGACCCCCTGGCTTTTCAGAACGGCCGCCGTCAACAATCCGATGGGCCCGGAGCCACCCACCAGGGCGACATCGCCCGCTTTGGCCCCACTGCGCGTCACGGCGTGATGGGCTACGGACAGCGGCTCGATCAGGGCCGCTTCGTCCAGTGGAATGTCGCCGACCTTGTGGACCCAGCGGGTGTCGACCACCACCATGCTCCCCAGGCCGCCGCCTCCACCGGAGAGCCCAATGAAGCCCATCTTGGTGCAGAGGTGGTAGTTGCCGGCTTTGCAGGGCGGGCACTCATCGCAGACGAAGTAGGGCTCCACCACGACGTTGTCGCCGACTTCAAGAGCCTGAACGCCACCTCCAAGTTCCACGATGGTCCCCGAGAATTCGTGTCCCATGGTCACCGGTGCTTCTTCCTGTGACAGGGGATGGGGGTGCCCCGGCGAAGGCACAAAGATGGGGCCTTCGAGGAACTCGTGGAGATCGGTTCCACAGATACCGCACCATGCCACCTGGATCTTGACGGTGCCGGGCCGCACCTGCGGCTCGTCGACGTCGTCGATCCTTATGTCGTTCCGGGCGTGAAATCGTGCTGCTTTCAAGGCTGGCTCCTTAGCGCGTGTGGTGGGATGGCTGCAGGCTGTACACGGGGGTGGGCAGTCCCTCCATGCGGGCCTTGAGCTGCAGTGCGAGGTACTTGGAGTAGTGCCTGCTCTGATGCAGATTTCCCCCGTGGATCCAGAGGTTCTCGACATTGGTGGGCTTCCACATGTTGCGCAGTTCGCCCTCCCATGGGCCCGGATCTTTGGGGGTGTCGGAGCCGTAGCCCCAGCACTTGCCCACCTGGTCGGCGACTTCGGGGGAGACGAGGTCCGCGAGCCAACCGTTCATGGAGCCATAGCCCGTGGCGTAGATGATCACATCGGCTTCGAGTTCGTCGCCGTTGTCCATGATCACGGCGTTCCCGGTGATCTTGCTGACCTGGCCGTTGGCGAGTTTCACGCGACCGTCGATGATCAGCTGCGAAGCACCGACGTCGATGTAGTAGCCGGAGCCGCGTCGCAGGTACTTGAGGAACAGGCCTGAACCATCCACCCCGAAGTCCAGTTCAAATCCGGCGGCTTCGAGCTGGGAGTAAAAGTCGGCGTCGCGCTTTGCTATCTCTTGGTACACAGGCACCTGCGCGTCCGGAAGGATGCGGTACGGGAGCGAGGCGAACAGGAGGTCGGCCTTCTCGGTGGTCACGCCGTTGGCCAGTGCCCGCTCGGAGTAGAGATCCCCGAGGGCAAGGTCCATCAGCGATTCGCTGCGGGCGATGTGGGTGGATGAGCGTTGGACCATGGTGACGTCGGCGCCGTGCTCCCAGAGGTCCGCGCAAATGTCGTGTGCCGAGTTGTTGGAGCCGATCACTACTGCCTTTTTGCCGGTCCAGTCGCCGCCGCCAGGATGCTTGGAGGAATGGTATTGCTCGCCGAGGAAGGTCTCAGCGCCGTCGAAGACAGGGATGTTCGGATAACCGGAAACGCCGAGCGCGAAGACGAGTTGCCGGGGACGCAAGGTGACCCTTTCGCCGTCGCGAATGACATTGACCTCCCAGGTGCCGCTTTCCTCGTCCCAGCGCACCTTGGTGCATTCGGTGTTGGACCAGTAGTTGAGCTCCATGATGCTGGTGTAGTGCTCCAACCAGTCGCCGATCTTGTCCTTGGCTGCGAAGACGGGCCAGTCGTCGGGGAAGTTCAGGTACGGCAGGTGGTCGTACCAGACGGGGTCGTGCAGGTGCAGGGACTTGTACCGGTTGCGCCAAGCGTCGCCGGGACGGGCGTTCTTGTCGACGATGATGGTGGGCACGCCCAGCCGGCGAAGCCGCGCGCCGAGTCCAATGCCGCCTTGGCCGCCGCCGATGACCACCGCGTACGGCTGGTCCTCGTAGCCGAGGCGGGCGGCATCCTCCTCTCTGCGTTCCAGCCAGGATTTCCGACCTTTTTCGATATTGTGGGTGACCCCTTGTTCGCGGTTGGGGCCCTTCTTTTCTTCGAAGCCCTTGAGCTCCTGCATGGTTGTGAGGAGCGTCCAGCATTTGCCGTTGCGGAGCCGCAGGTGTGCATAGCCCCTGCCTTGCAGCGTTTCGAAGTTCACCCAGGCTTCGGGGTTGGCGGCGTCGCCCGTGGCGTCTTCGGCCAAGGTCCACTGGGCAGGCTGGACGTCTGCGAGTACGGCTTCCAGCATGTCCTTGATGGCGTCCTTGCCCTCGAGGGTTTTGAGATTCCAGGTGAAGGAGACGAAGTCGCGCCAATACGATTCGTCTTCGAAGAGTTCCAATACGGCGTGGATGTCCTGGCTGCGCAGAGCGTCGTCGAACTGCGTCAACCAGGCTTCCACCGCACCGTTGGCTGTGTCAGGCATGATTCCTCTTTCCGTTGCTGGCGAGGGGACACCATCCGGCACGTCATTGGCTGGAAAGTGGCCCACGTCACAAGTAAAGGGCGGAGGGGGTTACAAGAGGGTTACACGATGCGTCGCCTGTGGAAACTAGGCCCCAACAACCGAGTATTCACTCCTCAGTTTCGTGGACAGGCGTTCGATGTTCTTCGTTGAGGGACTCCCGGACGCGACGGCGCTGAAGTCGACCACCATCCAGTTGCTGCCCCGCACAATGTTGATGTCGCCCTGCCTGGAGCCGGCCAGGATCTTGTAACTCTTCTCAACGCTTTCCTGGTCCGGGTAGAGGTCCACCTGCACGTGCTCGGAACACAGCCGCTGGGCCGAGACCAACTTCACGCCGTCGCTCATGGGAACTACCGGATCGCCGACGGGCTGCGGATTGCACTCCAGGACGTCATCCACGGCAGCAAACGCCTCATCGATGGAGTTGAAAGAGTGAAGCTCAGAGGTGAGCTTTTGTTGCCCTGTGCACGCGGTGATGCCGGCAAGGACCAGGCACACAATTCCAATGGCCACTGAACGCTTGCGCTTCATCACGCATACCCCCCAAGGTTGTTGACGTCCTTTCAATGTAGCCGCAGGGGCGGACGTGGGTGCGGAAACGTTCGACGGCGCCAACGTACGACGGCGGTCGCGTCACCGTCCGCTGGTGCCCGCCGTTTAACCTGTGTGAATTGAGGGTGTCGCTGAGAGTTCGGCCCGATCTGTCCAACGTGCGTGGAACGCGCGATTGGATCAGGGACTTGCGGAGCTGCCTGACATTGCAGGCTCTTGTGCGCTTGTGCGTCTCTGCCTGAAGGCCAGCATGATGGCGGCGATGCCGAGAAGGCAAGCACCGAGGAGCGCGGGTGCTTGGACGGAGATCCCCACCAGCGTTGCTCCACTGGCGGATCCTGCCGCGATTCCTGTGTTGAACGCGACTACTGCGGCCCCGGAGGCTATGGTTTGGTTACCCAGGGAGCGGTCGAGGATTTCTGACTGCAAGAGCGTGGGCAGCAGCCCGAAGCACGTGCCCGCCAGTACTGCAGTTGCAAGCACAACGATGGGTGCTGAGAGCAGGGCGGCTCCAGCGAGGATGACAGCTTCGGCAACAATGACGATTAGGGCTCGTTGCAGGCGTCTGCTCCCTGCCAGCCGCCCGGACAGTGCTGTCGCAATGATGACAGATCCTCCGTAAACCCCCAGGACAAGGGACGGTTGGATTAGGACGTGGCCGGCCAGGGGCGCGATGAACGTGTAGTAGGCGAAGTGTCCAGCCAGCGCCACAGCGAGGATGAGGGCTATGGGGAGGAAGTGGCGGCTGGAACTTTCCATTGGCGTGGTCCCTGCTCGCGTCGTCGAGGTTTGCGGTCGGGGTGCGTAGATCATGGCCGCAAGGACGCCGCAGGATGCGATGGCAAGGGGGATGCGCCAGTCAAGGTAACTCAGCGATTCGGCTGCGGGTACACCGAGGGCAAGTGCGCAGCCGTTTCCAAGCAGTACCCTTGCGGTCGCTTTGCCGGTGTTATTGGGCGAGGCCGAGGCTGCAAGTGACAAGACCAGCGGGAAGAACGCACCGTGGGCGGCTCCTTGGATTGCTCGAAGGACCAGATACGTCGACATGTCCGGGGCCGTCGTCGTGGCGAGGCCAAGGGCTGCGAACGCGCAGGCTGTGAGGATCGCCGCCTGGCGGAGATCGAACCGTTGGGCGAGGGCGGAAAGGGGAAGCGCCATGATCGCCGTGCTGAGTGCGTAGAGGCTGGATCCGGCCGCAGCTGTTCCAAGGTCTGAACCAAATGCCCTGGCGATGTGTTCCAGCGAGCCGGTGGGGGCCATCTCGACTGTGACGGCGAAAAAGAGTGCGAAGGGCAGGGACCAAGCTGTTAGCAGCCCTGCCCTTCGCGTTTCAGATGGCACCTTCGCTTTCGGGCAACTCGGGAATCCTGGGCGGGAGGTTGCTGGTAACCGATTCAGGGTATGTTCTGACGCTTAGCAGGATCGTCTCCGTCTCGGCCCTCAGCGTCGCCTGTTCCTGAGCTGGTGCCAGCACCACGGACCCCGTTTCAAGCTTCCGGCCTTCGATATCGGCGTGACCGGAAAGGATGATGACGGCTTCGTGCACACCTTGGTCGCCTAGCGTAAGGCCTTGTTGGGGCGCCAAGGTCCAATGCTCGATGGTTTCTGTTTCGCTGTGCAGCATTCCGCGGCGGATCAGGCAGCTCCAGTAATCTTTCGTGTCTGGTGTATTGATGATCATGACGCCGGAGTCCTGAGCTCGACGGCAAACAGTTCCACATCGGAGTTTGCTGTCAGCCCGGCATTGGATCCGTTCGGGACCAGGAACGAGGTGGGCGCAGCGATGGTAGCGCTGGTGTCAGCGAAGGAAAGTGTGGCGCTGCCGTTATTCAGGAACCCTGCAATTTCCGTCCCCGGTTTTCCTAAGTTCAGGCTCTGTCCTTGGCTGAGGGTGTGGCGTTCGATGGCGGCAAGAGGGCCGTCAAAAGTCCCGTGTGTGCTGACGCGGGGAGTGGAGTGGAGGTCGTGGATGCTGGCCGGCATGGGTGATCTTCCTTCGAGCGGGCCGCCTTCGAGGCAGCTCTGAGTGTGTGGTGTGAGGGTTTCAATAACCCACCAGTTCAGGGTTGTTGTCCCGGTGTTACGCAAGCCGTGGGTATTTCCAGGTGTGGTCAGTGCGAGGGTTCCCGGACTGACTTGGTGCGGTGTTCCGTTGAGGAAAAACTCGCCGGTTCCATCCAGGACCAGGTAGATCTCCTCGGTCCGCGTGTGATGGTGTTCCCCGCTGACACCGCCGGGAGGGAGTGTCGCCCATTCCACGGCCTCTGTCGCGGATTCGAGCTCGCGCCGCGTATAAAAGGCTTTCCATCCGGTGGTGCCTGCAGCCCCGTGGACACCCAGGACGGTGGCGTGGCCGGAAGGAGTGCGGGGCCTCGGTGGCACTTTGGTGAGGATATTCATGCCGCGGAACCTGCCAGGTCGCGGGTCGTGGCATGGATGAGGACTTCCAGCGCAGCTTCGATGTCCCCGGATGTCAGGTCGTTGACGAAGGTCGCCGATCCGATTCCGGTGGGCAGGGGCAATCGCTGGAGTCCATTGCGGTGCCTGGTTGTGTCTATGAGGGCCGTCACCAGAACTTCGACGCTCATGGAGGGGTGGGTTACAGGCAGACCAAGCGCGCGCATGACGCTGAAGATCCGGCTGGACTGCTCGGGAGCCACGAGGCCACGGTGGACGCTGATGGCGGTCGTAAGGGCCATGTCCAAGCACACGGCTTCGCCGTGCAGAAGTTCAGGCAAGGCAGTCATTTCCACCGTGGGGGAGAAGGTATGGCCGTAGTCGACCAAGCGTTCCAGGGTCTGTTCCCAGAGGTTGGGTTCCAACTCCTCGAGCATCCCGGTAATGGCCTTGTCGATGATCTGCTGCTGGGCCTCGGTGTTCTGTTGGAACCGGCCAGTCAGTGCTTCGGCGCCATGCTCTTCGAGCAGGTTGAATAGTTCTTCGTCCTTGACCAATGCAATTTTAAGGATTTCCGCCAGCCCGTTGGAGACATGGCGCTGGTCCAGGGAGGCGAGGAAGGAGGTGTCGAGGAGGTTGCGGGAGGCGGCGAAGTAGGTACCGATTTTGTTTTTACCGGCGTGAAAGTTCACACCGGTTTTGACTCCGACGCTCGCGTCAACGATTCCGATCAGCGTAGTGGGCACTCTGACGAAGGGGGTGTTGCGGCGGTAGATGCTGCAGGCGAAACCAACGATGTCGGTGAGGACTCCACCGCCGATAGCGATGACGGGTTCCCGTCGGCGATCGAGCTTGAAGGTCTCGATGGCTTCGAGGACCGTTTCCACGGCGCTCCAACGCTTGTTTGTTTCGCCGTGTGGCAGGACCAGGATTCGGTATTCGGAGAGGTTCGCAGCGGCGTAGGCGCGGATCTTCTCGCCGTAAAGGTCGTTGACGGTGGTGTCGGTGACGATGAGCCGTCGTGAGCCGTGTTCTCCATCTACCAATGTCGGGTTGGCGGGGTCGAGGATGTCAAAGGTGGTTTCGACGCGGTACTGCACGTCCTGCTGGGCGGAGACGGTCCATGCGCGGTTGATGGTAGTCATTTCAGGCCTCTCGGGAGATGGTGGGTCGTGCGGGAAAGGGGTTACGGGAACGCAGTGCGTTGTTGGCCGGGACTTCGACCAGCCGCCACAGCAAATAGGCGCAGCCGAGGCTGAGCCCAAAGGCAGCGAGAATGGTGATGACGGCGGGCAATGGCGGAAGCGGGGCCGGACCGAGGATCTTGCGGGCCAGGGTCAGAACAATGTCGTGAACCATGTAAAACGCGAAGGACAACTCGCCTAAACGGACTGCTGCCGGGGAGGCCAGGACTGCCGGTGGGGAAGGGTCTTGTGCTGCGGCGACGACAAGCAGGAGCACGGGGATGACATAGGCTGCGTCCATTTGCCAGGTAATTGGCAGGAAAAGCGACCCTGCGTAGCCGAGGGCTGCGAGCAGGAGGGCAGGACCGAGCGGCACGGTCGGCAGGGTTTGCTCGCGAACCGCCCGGGCCGCGAGCATGCCCAGGGTGAATTCGAGCAGCCTGACCGGTGGGAGTGCGTAGACGGCCCAGATTTGCGGAATGGAGGCGCCGAACAACGGTGATTGGGCGTGGTTGGGGCCGAAGGCTTCTCCGGTGGGAAGGAGCCCGGCCGCCAACGGCGCCAAAGTGATCAGCCCGATCAGACCCACACCGATGAGAAGCACCCGGTGTCGTGGGATGCGGTTCACCATGGGCAGCACAAACGGGAACGCAATGTAGAAGAAAAGTTCGGCTGAGAGCGACCAGCTGGGGTGGTTGATGCTGAAGAAGGCAGTGTCGTCCGGTATCCAGGCGTGGACAAGCAGGAGGTTTGCGACAGCTTCACCCATTGTGGAGGCTCCAAGCCCGCCGATGGCCAGGGCAATGACAAAGGTCACGGCGTGGTTCGGAACGATCTTGGAGATTCGTCGCCAGATAAACCGTCCGGGAGTGTCCCCGGCGCGGGCAGACCACATCAGGACGAAGCCGGAAAGGATGAAGAAGAACGTGACGCCGAACCATCCGCCGTTTTTGAGAATGAACCGCAACGGTTCGACGATGTCTGAATTACCCAAGTAGAAACGACTCAGGCTGATGTGGAAGGCGAAAACAAGCAGCGCGGCGTAGAAGCGGAGCCCTGTTAGGGCGTCCAAGCGGCGTGCGGTTACCGGACGTGTTCCGGTCGGTTCAGGCAAGAGGGATGCTTTGGGCATGGGAGAACACTCCCTTCGGGTCGTAAGTGGCGCGTGCGCGTTTGAGCCGGGGC
Source organism: Paenarthrobacter sp. NPDC057355 (assembly GCF_042667405.1). Taxonomy (NCBI): domain Bacteria; kingdom Bacillati; phylum Actinomycetota; class Actinomycetes; order Micrococcales; family Micrococcaceae; genus Paenarthrobacter; species Paenarthrobacter sp. NPDC057355. The sequence goes on from NZ_JBHVAL010000003.1 coordinate 91,644, forward strand.
AGGTTGCCCTTGTAATAGAGGTCGAACGAGGTCAGTCCGGAGGTGTTCCAGTTGTTGTCATCCAGGTCGGTGTCCGCGTAGTTGACGAAAGCGCCATCCGCTGTGGAGCTCAGCGGGGGGACTCCGCCGGTGGAGGCGAACATGCCTTGGTAGGTGTTGCGGGTCCAGGTGATGTTGCTTTGGTCATCTTCAGGGTTGTCCCAGATGGAGACCACTTGAAACTTGATGATGGAGTCCCGTTGGGGAACAGCCGTCGCGTCCGGGGCAACGGTGTTGACGGCCCCTCCGTAGGAGGCGATCATCAGCAACGCTCCGGGGTTGGTGATGGCCGGGTCGTTCAGCCCGCGGTACGCGGCGGCAATCGCCTCAGGTGTGTAGGTACGACGCAGGTATGCGGATTTGCCTTTGAATCGTCTAGTGGAGTCCGGCCCGGTGAACCCGGTCCATTGCGTGGCCTGCATCCATGGCACGACTCGGCGCTGGACTACTTTTGCTGCAGGGACTCCCTCCGAAATGGCTGCCAGGTAGCGGTCCAGGACGCCTTTGGAATCCGGTGCTGCGGCATCGACGATGGTGTCCATGGTGATGGAGCCATTGCAGCGGTGCCAGGTTTTGAGCTGGGCAAAGAGGTTCGCCTCCGGCGTTCCGGCGGTCGCGTTCTTCTCGTGCCACTGACCGTGGTTGTTCAACAGACGGGTGAATGATCCTTCATCGATGTCATCCCAAGACCAGGAAATGGTGCTGAGCCAAACGTGACGCGGCGGTGATGGCAGAGCCTTTTCCGGCCGGCCTTCCTTGGCTGTGGGGCTGCGGAGCCAGTAGCGGGTTGCGACGCCGAAGTTCCCACCCCCTCCGCCGGTATAGGCCCACCACAGTTCATGGTGTTGGTCCTGCGCGTCCCGGGTTCCGCGGCTGACGGCGACTGAACCGTCCCGGCGGACGTGAACGGCTTCGACAGCAAGGAGGTGGTCAACGACGAGGCCGTCGCGGCGGTTCATCGATCCGTAACCACCGCCGGCGATGTGGCCGCCAGCAGCAACGGTGGGGCAATTCCCGGCAGGGACATAGACACCCCATTGCTTGTAGAGGAGTTGGTAGACCAGTCCCAGCTGCGCGCCGGCTCCTACCTCGAAGGCATTCATCTCCGGGTCCCAGCGGACTTGGTCCATGGCGGAGAGATCAATGATGGACTCCACCGCAGGATTGGCCACAAATCCTTCGTAGCAGTGCCCTCCGCTTCTGGCAGAAGGTTTCAGTCCCAGCCGCAGGACGGTGCGAAGTTCTTCGGCGACCTCGGCTGCAGTGCGTGGGAAGGCGATGCGCGTGGCCTGTCCTCTCCACCGCAGGTTTGTACCTTGTTGCAGGTCATCGAACTGTTCGGAAGCGGAGGTGATGACTTGATAGCCTCCGGCTCGGGCCTGGGTTTCGGCCGCTTCGGCGCGGGCAGGCGCGCCGCTTAGGGCGATGGCGCCCAGCAGTGCGCCGCTTGCGCTGAGTATCGACCGGCGGGAAGCGGTGAGGCTCAAGAGAACGCTCCGATCGCGATGGGGGTCCGGAGCGCGGCAGCGTCCTTTTCGTAGGGCAGGGCGCCGTCGGGCATGTTGATGATCTCGAGCTGGAGCCCGAAGGGAGAGTTGAGGTATACCCATCGGTCTCCGGCGATGGGTCCGTCGGTGATGGTCTCGGGTTCGCCCAACGTGGAGTAACCAGTGATGCTCCGGAAGAAGTTGACCGCCTGGTCCACGTCGTCGGCGTGGAAGGCAACGTGATGGCCGCCCACGTCGCTGTTTGCCGGACGGGGTGAGGGGGAGCTCCCGTGGAGTACTGCCAGCGGAAGTCCATGCTTGCTGCTGAAAAGGTAACCAGTGGCCCCGAACGCGGTGATGGCCTCGTCTTGGCCGAAAGCCAGCGTGGATGTCAGCTCGTGCTGGGCCTTTGCGAAGTCGTACCGGCCCAAAGCAACTGCTCCGAGGAGGCGCTCCACTGGTTTGTGCTGGATTGCCAGATGGATCCCGGAAGGAAGTGCGACCTCATACCCGTTGATGGGGTGCTCGATAGGGCGAACTGTCGCGTTTTCGTTGTAAAGTCTGGCGATCACGCGGTCAGGGTTCGGGGTCTGGAAGAGGAGGCAGAAGCTGCCTGCCGCTCCCGGGGGAGAGTCCCAGGAGCGGCGTTCGGCGCCAGCGTACTCGAAAAGTTCGAGGTTGATACCGCGAACGTTCATTGCGGTGACCGTCAATGATCAGGTTCCCCGTGCTCCCAGTTTCGCCGCCATCCATCCCGGTTCCCGATCAGTGATCGGGCCTTCCACGTAGCAGACCTCAGCGCCGACGGCGTTCTTAAGGTCATGGATCGCTTGGCGAAGTGATCTGACAGTGAGACCGAAATGGTCTATGCCACGAATTTGGGCACGGTTCATGATTCCCCCTGGATGTGATGCGAAAGAGGCCTAGTTTGGGCCCTGTGTGGTTGTGACGCAGATACGGTAAGCGTCTTGGTCGTTCTGGTGGGTTAGAGGTTGGTGCCGCCGGTCGCGTCGATCTTCTGCCCCGTGACCCAGCGAGCTTCATCGGACGCAAGGAAAGCGACGATGCTTGCGATGTCGTCAGGCTGGCCGACTCGGCCCAGGGCGCTGCTGGCAGCGACCCCGGCTTGGGCTTCTTCGTTGCCGCGCAGCCAACCAGCGTTAATGTCTGTGTCTACGACGCCAGGGGCGACCGAATTTACGGTGATTCCCTTGGGCCCGAGGTGCTTGGCGAGAGTCAGTGTGAAGGCTTCAATTGCGCCCTTGGTCAGGGCATAACCGATGATTTCCGGGAATGCGATGCGGGTGACGCCGGAGGAGATATTGATGATGCGGCCCCCGCTAGCGATCCGGGTCAGGCCTTCCTTGACGATGAAGTAGGGTGCGTTGACGTTGATGGCCTGCTGGGTAAGAAAGTCTTCCCGGCTGAAATCCTCGATGGCCCCGCGCAAGGTAACCCCTGCATTGTTCACGAGAACCTGAATCGGCTGGTTTAGAACTCCGGCTTCGGCAGCGGCTTTGTCGTAGGCGGCCCAAAAATCCTGTGCTGCGCTATCGCTTCCAAGGTCCGCCTGGAAAGCGAAGGCCTTGCCCCCGGCAGCCTCGATGGAGGCTGCGACATCGGCGGCTGCCTTCTTGTCCTTTCCGTAGTGGACAGCGACGATCAGGCCGGCTGTGGCAAGGCGGGCGGAGATTGCGGCGCCGATTCCGCGGCTGGCCCCGGTCACGACGGCGATGTTGTCTTTGTGTGTTTCGCTCATGGATGAGATACTTGCATACGTTTAGTGATCACTACAAGAAAGATGTCGGAAACTTATATGTGGCGCTCGCCACAGTATGAAAAACCACTCTCGTGGAGGCGGTCGGAATAGATACCGGCTGCTGGGGGCTCTTATTGAGAGGAACGACGAGAGGACGAAGATGTCAGGTAAAGCAGGCCAAGGCCGGAAATTTAGTATCGACGAAGCCCTTGAAGCAGCTACTTTGGTCTTCTGGGACAGCGGCTACGAGGGCACGTCTCTGGCGGAGCTCACAAAAGCCATGGGCATCAATCCACCCAGCCTCTACAAGGCCTTCGGTTCCAAGGAAGATCTCTTCTTCTCCGTCGTGGACCACTACAACGCAACCCACGGAAACTTCATGTCCATCGCCTTCGCAGAAGAAGACTCCGGGCTGAAGCTCATGCGCCGGCTGCTGATAGAAGCGGCCGACCACTACCCGTCAAAAACGTTCCCCGGAGGCTGTCTGGTGATCAGCTCCGCCGTCGCAGTGACCTCCGCGAACCGCCACGTCGCAGAGCGTCTGGCCAAAATGCGCAACGACAACATCATGGCCATGGCGGAAGTACTTACCCGCGACCGTGACGCCGGCAGGATCCCCCCGGACACGGACACCCATGCCATGGCTGGCTTTGTTGGAGCGACGCTGCAGGGAATGAGCCAGCAAGCCCGCGACGGCGCCAGTAAAGAGGACCTTCTCCGCATCGCCCACTACGCCATCAGCGCCATCGGAGCCTGATTAGCGACACAGGGTCGACGGCGGCAGCGTCCGACGGCGGTCGCGTCACCGGCCGCTTGTGCTTGCCCGGGGTTAGGCTGGGTTTTTGTAAGTTTTGGGGGAATGAATGAGACGTGGCTGGACGCTTTGCTGCGCAATGATCTTCCTGTTGGCTCTGTCCTCATGTGCACGGCCCAGCATCGAGGAACTGGGACGAATCGCCATCCGGGACCGCGCTGCAGAAGGCATGGACTGGTTCACCGGGTTCACCGCGGCCACGGATGTCTCCGACCGGGATGGGGTGCGCTCAATGTTGCAGGCAAACGACATCGCGTACTCGTTCGGTTGGGACGCAGATGGAAACTTTTACGCTGACCGGTACTACCGCGAACACTTAACCACCAGCGGGGGTTTGTGGGCTGAGCAGCGAACTGTCAACGCCTGTGTGCGATACACGGCAAAAGCCGAAGGTCCGGTCATGGCATCGGTTGCCTGTCCGGATGAGCCGCCGTTTACTGAGCGGGTCGACGAGCAGGTGGTCATTCCATGAGCCGGACATGTCGGGCTGCGCCGTGAAGAGGTCGTTGCCCGTCCGAACCGCGAGCAGTGACTTGGATGGGAACTCCGCCAGTCCTGGAGTGTCTATTCCCCGTCGGCCAGCTCTTGCAGACGTAGCTGCTGCTCTTCCCACTGACCCGGAGTGAGGTCGGGAATATTAGGTGCGGACGGACGCAGGCCTACGAAACCGTCCAACTGCTCGCGAACGATGTCCAGGTGTCCGGCGTGACGGTGGGATTCGGCGATCATGTGTACCAAAAGGCGTTCCACCGTAGTGTTCCGGTGCTTTATCCACCACTCCACTACGGCCGGTGAATTCAGCTCAACTTCGTCGAGCACCGCATCGGCCGCGTCGATCGTCTCGCGATAGATTTTTACCGCATCGGCAAGCGTCATACCCGGCGGCGGGAGGAAGTCTGCCTGAGCATCATCGGCTTCGATAACGTGCCTTATGACTGCGTTCTCAATCTCCCGTCCAAGACACGAAATGAAGTATTGGGATTCGGTGACGGCCAGGTGGAGCAGCAAGCCCATGACATGGGTGCCTGTTGGAGTCAGGGGAGTACGCGCCTGGGCATCACTCAGACCCTCGCATTTCCACAAGATTGCTTCCCGGGCGTCATTCAGATACTCACGAAGTTGTGCCCGTCTGTCATCCTTGCCCAGGTTTGAGCTGAAGTTGCCCGCAACCATCGCACCATCTTTTTCGGCAGTCATCTATGTCCTCGTCAGAGCGCTGGTTCCGTGTTGTCGTTGTCGTGCGGACGCTAGGTTAGCGGTTGGAAGGGGGAGTCTTCCTGCAGATTCATGGCCCTCCACAGGTCGTATGGCCGCATATGGGCGAAATAGGAAAATTCAACGAGGGTGATCATCCTACCGGTCCGTTCGGGGGTGTCGGCCGTGGATTGCAGCAGCCATGTGCCGTCCGGTGATTGCGAGACGGTAAAGCCTGGCGCTGCCTTGTGGGGACCTATAGGTACAGGTGTGGGAATGAGGTACGGCTGGTGCTCACGACGGCGGAAGAGATTGGTGAAACAATAGAGGAGTGCCAGCTCGATATCGACGATGGATTGAGACGTGAAGAATACGTCTTCTTCCCGTGATCGTTCTGCTCGGCTCACGATGAATCGGTTCCTCTGCCTGCCGAAGGTAGATCTTGACTTCTCCGCCGAGGGAGTACAGGCACCATGAGCCATCTTGTGATGTAACGATCGAATAGCCGGCGGCGTTGATCGTTTCCAGCAATCGATCAATCATGGGTTTTATGTCATTGCTCATAGATCAAGACTCCTGACTTTATGAGTTCTTCCACGGTCAGGAGGGAACGCCTGTCATCGAAGAAAAGTACTTGGACCGCGCCCCCGCTTCGTCCGAAATGGGGTGCCACGACGCAGGTTTCTACTATCCAACCATCCGCGCCTTCGGGCCAGGCGTCGGCTAGCCGGTACCGTGAGTAAGGTAATTCGAGATCACTGACCGGGAGCGAACGAGCTTCGAAGCTGTATGGCTCACCGCCGTTGAGTGCATAGAGGTGTGAACCGTCCTCGAATCCAACTCGGTCGAGAACGTGGCCGAATTCGTACCTGAATTGCAATAGGTCTCTTGTCTCGCGACGGCTCGCGCTGACGGCACCGTCATTTGGCGGATAGCTGTTCCACATGTGGGCAAAGGATCCTTTTTTAAATTGGACTCAAATATTACTATCTTCGACAAAAAATGGGCTCTTCCCATGCGGCGCCAAGCACGCTTCAACTAGATCATCGGGTGTCAATGCGGCATAGTGTGAGAATTCGACCAGATCCACATCATTTCCAAAGCTTATGGCGCCAGTGTGCTGGTCAATCAGCTGCGAGTTTCGGCCATGGCCTGTTAACACAAAGCCGGGTGCAACTTTTTCGCGAGTGACGGGAATCGGCACAGTAAGGAGCAGCGGTAGATTCTTGGAGAAGCGTGCATTCATACAAATCTGGTAGAGGAGATACTTCTCCATGTTTGATGCCAGTGATGTTACGAAGACATCATTTTCAGGCTGGCCTCTATGGGAGACGCCCAAAACGAAGGCTCCATTGCGAATCTTGAGGTGCTGACGAACATCACCCATGGTCAAGAACCAAGTTTTGTCCGAGGGGTTGGAACTCACCCCGATACCGGTGTCCCCGGCAAATTTCATGATGCGTGCAACAAGAGCTTCTAAGAAATCCATATGATACTCATTTTAACAAAACTCCTCTGCGCAATAGCTCAAGGACCGGCACCTCGACGCCCGTTGCATCACGAACCAGCACTTGGAGTGCTCCTCCTTTCGCCTGCAGCGGCGGCTTTGCTGCTGATGGACCCTGCTTTGAGGCCCGCGCCTGATCCCCCTCCGACCAGCATGGAGGCGACATCGAATGTGGTGGCGCCCGCGGCGTGCCACGGGTCGGTGCCCCATTCGTCGTAGTGGATGGTTTCTTTGATAAGGCTGGTAGTGGTTTGCAGGGCTTGGACGTCGTTGGCGGTCATGTCTTTGCCGCCGCTTGCGATGACGTTTTTGGTGGTCAGGACAGCACCGCCGAGCGCGAACAGGCTGTGCCAGGCCATGGCTTGCTTGTTGCGGTAGGTGGTGCCAAGGAGTGTGTGCAGGCCTTGGCCGGCACCGATCAGGGAGCTGACGAATCCTTGGCCCGCCGTCGCAGTGACCTCCGCGAACCGCCACGTCGCAGAGCGTCTGGCCAAAATGCGCAACGACAACATCATGGCCATGGCGGAAGTACTTATCCGCGACCGTGACGCCGGCAGGATCCCCCCGGACACGGACACCCATGCCATGGCTGGTTTTGTTGGAGCGACGCTGCAGGGAATGAGCCAGCAAGCCCGCGACGGCGCCAGTAAAGAGGACCTTCTCCGCATCGCCCACTACGCCATCAGCGCCATCGGAGCCTGATTAGCGACACAGGGTCGACGGCGGCAGCGTCCGACGGCGGTCGCGTCACCGGCCGCTTGTGCTTGCCCGGGGTTAGGCTGGGTTTTTGTAAGTTTTGGGGGAATGAATGAGACGTGGCTGGACGCTTTGCTGCGCAATGATCTTCCTGTTGGCTCTGTCCTCATGTGCCCGGCCCAGCATCGAGGAACTGGGACGAATCGCATCGCATACTCGTTCGGTTGGGACGCAGATGGAAACTTTTACGCTGACCGGTACTATCGCGAACACTTAACCACCAGCGGGGGTTTGTGGGCTGAGCAGCGAACTGTCAACGTCTGTGTGCGATACACGGCAAAAGCCGAAGGTCCGGTCATGGCATCGGTTGCGTGTCCGGATGAGCCGCCGTTTACTGAGCGGGTCGACGAGCAGGTGGTCATTCCATGAGGGTCCGCTTCACGCAGCCGATTTTGGCCTGTATGAATGTTACTGCGACCCGATTTTTCGCCTTATCGAACCTATCCGGTAGTTCGGTCGTTCGATATGCCTGTGTTGAGTGCTCGGAGTGCGGTTTCGTATTTTTGAACAGCGTCCAAAGTCCAGTTCTTCAGGACCGCCAATGTTCCCCCTCGTAGCGGGCGCAGGTCGACAAGGGGGCCTTCCGGGAGGACGTAGACAGCCTCGTTGGCAAAGTAGGTGACAACCCCAACTGGTGGATACCAGGTGGGCTGGTCCCGGTTTTTCTTGGATATTGCGGAGCTGAAGAGGCCACCCCTCTCGGGGTGCCAGAGGTCGAAGAGAAACACCAAGCAGTCTACTAGGGCTTCCCTGTTCGGAATCGTCGCCTGCCTGAAGGTGAGTTTCAGAGAGTTGCTGGAAGGGGAGTCACTCGCTCCATCACCAATCGATAAATGAAAGGGGCTTACACTGCGCTTACTCCCTTTTAGAAAAGAGATTAACTGAAGGAAGTAACCTGACCCCTGATAGAATTTTCCCGCATCATCCTTGCGGGCCCCGGATTTCACTAGGGAAGTTGCTTCATCAATGTTTCGGGGTAGAGTGTCTCCGCCCGCGGTGGCCGGAGCAGTTCGGGTGACAGTGATCCATTCCATAGGCCTTGGATCGAGCCGCTCCAGGACCGAAACGCAGGCAAGGATTGTCGCAGCAATCTCATGTGCCGAATCGGCCCTTATGCCCAACTGGAGCCTGAGACTCAGCGAGCCCAAGGCTGGATCAAAGATCGTATGACCGTCCTCTCGCAGTGTATTGCCCTCGTCGTAACCCATTGGTCTAGCCTTTCATTGGTATGAACTTTAGAGGGGTCGATGATTCCGGCTCCACGGAGAATACGTGCTGGCGGCGGTGACGCACAAGATGCCAGATATATCAAGACTTTGATTTCAAATTCAAGCCACTAGTTTGTGCGCCACCCTCCTGCAATTTCTGCTTTAGCCAATCTGGAATCATATCCTCACAGCGGGGTTCTTTTCCTGATCCCGGACGTAGGCAGCGCTACCGACGGGGAAATCCCACTCAGGCTTTTCGTCATAGATTCATGCTGACTGGAAGGCATACTTGCCATCCAAGTTGTTTTCGACGAAGGGTCTAGGGTCGTCGCTCGGCATTCAGGGACGTCATACGACTGCCCGTGATTTCAAGTCCGCGCTGCAGGGTTCCGCCGGTCAGTGAACTCCTGGATCCACTCGACAGTCTCGCTAGGATCGAAGAACTTCTTGCCGATTCATGCGAAGACGCCGGGTGGTGCCCCTTTTTACTGTCATCGCCGGCGCGAACTCAGCCCGACGCGCGGCCGTTCGGGATGCCTGCATTGACCTTCCTGAAGGCGGCCTCGTACTCCTGAACGGCTTCCAGGCTCCATGTCTTCAGGACTGCCAGGTTGCCTCCCCTCAGCGGACGCAGATCAACCAAGGGGTCTTCCGGGAGGACATAGCCGGCGTCGTGGGCAAAGTAGGTAAGCACTCCGACTGGTGGATACCAGACGGGCTGATCCCGGTTTTTCTTGGTTATTGCAGAGCACGAGATACCGCCACGGGTGGGTTTCCAGAGGTCTATGAGTGCTGCCACGGAATCAACGAGGACCTCACGCCCGGAGACCACCGCTTCGTCAAATCTGAGGGACAGGGGGTCACTGGATTTTACATCTTGCTCACCGTCGCTCGCCGAGATCTGGAATGGGCATACACGTCGGGCACTTCCCGCGAGAAAACCGAGTACTAGTATGTAATAACCCCAGCTTGGGCTGAAATGGCCCGCATCATATTTACGGGCTCCGTCCTCCACGCTCAGTGCCAACTCCCTGTGGGTGCGGGGTAGAGTGTTGTCACGGCCAAGCCGCTGGTCGGAATAGTTGACATGAAGCCATTCCATCGGGCGCCTATCCAAGCCCTCCAGGACCTCAAGGGTGGACATTAACCTCGCCGCGATGTCGTCCGGACCCGCCTCACGTCCACCCAACTGGAGCCCAAGAGAAATTCGCTTTAGAGCGGGATCGAACAAGCCAGCTGCAGCACTACCTATCGCATCGTATTCTTCGGCAATCATCTATGTCATCGTCCTAGTGGCAGGTAGTTGAGCTAGTCGGAGCTTATGCTCACTTCTTCCCGCTGTAGGCGTCGCTGCGTGGCATGCCAATGTTGACGGCCCTGAACGCTTCGCCGTACGTAAGGACGGCTTCCAAGGACCATTCCTTGAGTACGGCCAGCACCCCATGTGGCAGCTGATGCAGGTCAACGAGGTCGTCATCCGGAAGGTTGTAGCCACTGCCTGTTGCTGTGAACGTTAGAGCGCCTATAGGCGGGTACCAGTTTTGTTCCGTGCGCCTCCGCCGGCTTACTTCGTAACCGAAGATGCCGCCGTGGGTGGGCCGCCAGACCTCCACCAAAGAAGCAAAACAGCTCACGAGGGCGTCCCGACCGAGAATTTGCGCGTTCTCAAACGTCAACGTGAACGAATCGCTGGAAGGCCCGTCGTGCGTTCCGTCACTGATGGCGGCGTGAAAGGGGCTTGAACGCCGTTGGGTACCTCTGACGTAGGAAATGAGTTGCACGAAATAGCCCCAGCTTGGGTGAAAGTTCCCAGCGTCATCCTTCCGTGCCCCGGCAGCAACAAGCCGTTCCAGCTGCTCGATATCCTGCTCCACATAGACTTTCCCGGGAAACTGCTGACCGGGCTGGGGGAGCCCAACCCACTCTATTGGACGTGTATCGAGCCGTTCGAGGATCGGGAATGTTGCTAAAATTCTTGCCGCGACATCCCGAGGGGACGCCTCCCGCCCACCCAATTGCAAGTCGAGATCGATATCATCCAAAGCTGAGTCGAAGAGATCTGTCGAAACGGTGCCTGCCACGTCGCCCTCCTTATGTTGAATCAAAATTAGCCCTCCCTTGGAGCGAACGTCACGTCTACTGTGACACTAACGCGGTTACGTTCGAGGTACCGTGTCACGGCTTTTTCCATCATCAGGGCAAGTTCCTTGTTCTGAGTGAAAAGCCATTCGAGGTGGGCACCCGGAGCCTTCGCCTCCAGCACTTGGATCTGACGTCGGGCAGTATTCTGGACCCAGTCGTTGATTGCCGTTGTAACGGCCTGGTCCCGAAGATAGAGACCGTCATAGACTCCTTTAAATAGAAGGTCGTAGTTGCCCTTAACTTCTTGGAATACTTCCACAGGCGGGTGCCCGCGCCACAGGTGTCCGTCGAATTCAACCTTTCCGACTGAACCATCTGACTTGATGTAGTCCACAACATATTCGAGAAGGTAGCCCTTCGGGCCAGTGGCCGTGACACCGGTTCCGAATATTTGGTCCGGGACGCCTTTGTCGTTTCTTCCCCCCGGTTCAGCCCAGGTACCCGGTCCTCCGTCGGTGTCGCCGATGGTTGGTTGGAGGTCGGGGTGGCGTCCGGGGAGGGAGTGGTCTCCGAGGGTGTGGTCGAAGATGCTGGGGACGGGTTCTGGGGCTGGCTGGGCCTTGGCGCCTGCTGCGCTAGTCTCGTCGACCTTGGCCAGCCACGGGGTTTCTGCCGCTGGTGTGGGGGTTTGGTGGGGTATTCCGGCGTGGGCGGGTTGTGGTCCGTCGAGGGTTTGGTTGAGTTTGGCGAGTCCGGTGTCGAGCTTTTCGAGGGCGGCTCCGATGCCGTTGTTCCAGAGGGCGGTACGGGCTTTGGCCAGCTTCGCGGTGACCGCTGCGGTGGTTTCGCCAAGGGCTGCGCGGGCGGCGCCGGTGAGTTCTGCCGCGCTTTTGGACAGGACGAGGGCCTTCTCGCCGGCAGCGGCGGCTTTGCTGCTGATGGACCCTGCTTTGAGGCCCGCGCCGGTGCCGCCCGCGAGGAGTGAGGCGACGTCGAAGGTCGTGGCGCCCGCGGCGTGCCACGGGTCGGTGCCCCATTCGTCGTAGTGGATGGTTTCTTTGGCCAGTCCGGCGGTGGTTTGCAGGGCTTGGGCGTCCTGGGCGGTCATGTTTTTGCCGCCGCTTGCGATGACGTTTTTGGTGGTCAGGACAGCACCGCCGAGCGCGAACAGGCTGTGCCAGGCGAGGACTTGCTTGTTGCGGTCGGTGGTGCCCAGAAGGGTGTGCAGGCCCTGGCCGGCGCCGATCAGGGCGCTGACGAATCCTTGGCCCGCTGATCCGAGGCCTCCCAGGCGCAGGGACACGTTCGGTGGTCCCCACGGCAGGTCGGGGAGTTTCTCGTCGGTTCCGAAGAAGTGCTGGACGTGGTTGAACGCGTTGGAGAGCAGGTCGGTGGAGTTGTTGAGGTTGGACCGTGGGATCCTCGCGGCGGTGTAGCTTTGCCCGCAGGTCAGGGCGCTGAGTTCGGTGGCGCAGGCCGCGTCGGAGTCGAGGATGGCTTGGGCCAGGGCGCTGGCTTTGTCCATGGTCTCGCGGTGCCGGTCGACGATGTTCAGGTTTGATTGCCAGTCATCGTTGGCCAGGATGGTGGCGTCCAGCGCCTGGATGTCGGCGCGGAGGGTGTTGATGCGTTGTTTCAGTTCCCGGGCCCGGTCCGCGTACGCGGCCAGGGTGGTCGCGGCTTTCCCGGTCAGGGCGGCCAGGTCGCGGGATTGGGTGAACACCGGCCCGAAACCGGCCAGGACTTGCCCGGCTTCGGGGGCTTCGTAAGCGCCGGAAAGCCCGGCCCAGGACCGCGCGGCGTCATTGATCCCGGAATGGACCGCTTCACCGGAGGTGGCCAGGGCACGGGCCTGGGTGTCCAGGGCCTCGGGGTCCGGCAGGGGAGGCAACCCGTCCATGCTGATCCCCGACGGCCCCGCAGTAGAGGTGCAGACATCGGTGAAATCCACGCTCATGAGGCGGTGCCAGTGGTCGATGTTGCGGGCGCACGGGCAGGCAGGTGTTCAACGGCCATGGATTCTCCCCCAAAACGAAGTACTCGATTGGGCCAAACCGTAAGCACGGAAAACACGGTCTAGGTGCTCAAAGAGCCCACACCTAGTCCCATTCGCACCAAATTAGGTGGTGGAAGCACCAACACTTAGTCCTGGACCGGCTCATCTAGGTGGTGAACCAGTCCGGCCGCCAGGTGGCATACGACGGCGGCCGGCTGACTCCGCAGGGCGGCCGCGCCTCAGGTGCGGGCCGTCTCAGACCCGCGGGCCGCCGTCGTCAACTTGCCCCAAGGGATTGACGACAGTTTCCCCAAGCTTGTACCGTTTAGTACAAGCTGTACCAAGTGGTACAACTTGAATCTTCCGAAGGAGATCCGTCATGTCTCGTCCCCCTTTCCCTCCGTACACCGAAGAGACCGCTATTCAGAAGGTCCGTGCAGCTGAGGATGGCTGGAACACCCGGGACCCTGAGCGCATTTCCCTCGCGTACAGCGAGGACAGCTGGTGGCGTAATCGCTCGACGTTTGTGCAGGGTCGGGCCGCTATCGTCGAGTTTCTCGCCGATAAGTGGGAGCGCGAGCTCGACTATCGGCTCATCAAGGAGCTGTGGGCCTACACGGATGACGTCATCGCCGTCCGCTTCGCGTACGAGTACCATGACTCCACAGGCCAGTGGTTCCGCGCTTACGGCAACGAGAACTGGCACTTCGACAAGGATGGACTCATGACGCACCGGCACGCGAGCATTAACGACCTGGCCATTGACGAGGCCGAGCGTAAGTTCTTCTGGGACACCTCCGGACCCCGTCCTGCGGATCACCCTGGCCTGAGCGAACTCGGACTGTAATGCCACGCACCCTTCTTGAACGCTCGGATGCCGTCCGCGCCCTCGCCGGTGTTTTCCGCCGGCGAGGGTTTGAGAGCAGCTCGCTGTCTGTAATCCAGCAGGAAGCCGGCATCGGGCGGGGCAGTCTGTACCACTTCTTCCCGGATGGGAAAACAGACATGGCCAGGGCGGTTCTTGACCAGGTGAGCGACTGGTTCGAGGATGAGGTTTTCGCACCGCTTCGCTCCTCAACTGACGCCGCCGAAGCGGTCTCTGCGATGACGAAGGCGGTCTCTGACTACTTCGCTACCCGCGAGAACGTCTGCCTGTTCGCCGCAATGACACTCGGTGAAGAGAAGGAGACGTTCGCCGGCGAGGTCAGGACATATTTCGCGGATTGGGTCGACGCGTTGACCGAACTGCTTCAGCGCGGCGGGCTCAGCCCCCGGGACGCTCATGCGAACGCATTGGACGCCGTTGCGGTGATCCAGGGTGGACTAATCCTTACCCGCGCCTACAGCGACGAAACTACATTCCTGGGGGTCATGGAGCGCGTCGAGCGTCGCCTCCTCGCGCAGCTCAGCTGACCCCCGGACGCGCAGCCAGATCTCAATTCTTGTAACCAACGTGAGGGTCAGGGCCTATGAGACGGCGGACTAGGTCCTACTCTTCTTCGTTCTCCTGCGCTGCACGCTGTCGAAGAACCTGCCGATCTTCCCAGAGCCTGGCGCCCATGAAGGCGCCTCCACCAATTCCAACGAGGGCAGTCACAGCCAAGACCACCAGACTTGAATTTCCTTTTCCGAGAACCGAGAGCACCAACCACGCGGCAGGCACACCAGCAGCGGTAACTCCGGCCGCAAAAAGGAAAACAAACAATGGCTTCTTCATGCGTAGATCTCCCTGTGTCATACCAGCCATCGAGTCGCCATAGTCATGTTGTGCAGCCTTTTGGGTCGCCTCTTTAGGGAAACTCTCAGCCATCCTCTGATCGCGCTGCCCTCTTCAGCTCAGCGATCCGCAGCCTTAAGAAGATGATGGTCAAGACCAAGGCATACAAAGCCAGGACGGTTACCGCGATTGCGAAGACAACGTACAGAATGCCGATGATTCCGAAGGCTGGACTTAAATTCATTGATTCCCCCAAGAGTCGTTGGTGCCTAATGCTAGGCAGGCCACCAGTCGTTCTGCTGGACGCAGGAAGGTGTGTCAGCAGACGGCAGCCGAACGGAAGGTCCGTCCGCCCCTAAATGTTGAACGGCCGCATCACTACCAGCATGAAAATCGCCAGCACAATGTCCAGCACCGCCAGCACGATCCCGGGGGTAGCTTTGACTCCCTGGACCTCCGCCTTGCGGGCAAAGATAAAGGCCGCGATTCCCAACGGAATGCCCAGGATGAACAACCCAATGACGCCCAGGATGATCGACGTCTTCTTGTATGACCGGCCGAGCCTTCTTTGAATTTCGATCTCAGTGGAGTCTGTTGCAGTCGTCATGGTTTCCCCCTGTTTTCTTGGTATTCGGCTTGAAGAATAACCCGCGAAGCCCCAACTCATGCAGCCCGTGTCCCTAAGCAGCCTTACCACCCCCACCCAAAACCGCCCTATCCTTAATTGATGAGCCACTCCGCCGAATCCACCATCGCCTTCGAGGGTCAGTTCGCCCGCGACTTCCCCGAGCTGGCCATTCCGTGGCGCGCGGAGGAGGCCCCGGATCCTCAGCTCCTGCTGCTCAACCAGCCACTCGCCGTCGAACTTGGTTTTGATCCTGACTTCCTGCGGAGCCCGGAGGGTGTGCGGCTGCTGATCGGCAATGACCTCCCGGAGACTGCAACCCCTGTTGCGCAGGGTTATGCGGGCCACCAGTTCGGCTGGTATTCGCCGCGGTTGGGCGATGGGCGGGCTCTCCTTCTGGGTGAGGTTGCCGGTGCTGACGGGAAGCTGCGCGATATCCACCTGAAGGGTTCCGGCCGGACACCGTTCGCGCGGAACGGTGATGGCCGGGCCGTCGTCGGGCCCATGCTGCGCGAGTACATCGTTAGCGAGGCGATGCACGCCCTGAACATTCCCACCACCAGGTCCTTGGCGGTCGTTGCCACTGGCCGATCCGTCCCGCGCGAGACGGTCCTGCCAGGCGCGGTCCTCACCCGCGTGGCCAGCAGCCACATCCGGGTCGGCAGCTTCCAGTACGTGAGGGCCAGCAACGACATCGAACTGCTGCGCCGCCTTGCCGACCATGCAATCGAACGCCACCACCCGTCGTCGAGCACTGAAGAGAACCCGTATCTCGCCCTCCTCAAGAACGTCATAGCGGTCCAGGCGCGGCTCGTGGCCCAGTGGATGCTGGTCGGATTCGTCCACGGCGTGATGAACACGGACAACATGACGGTGTCCGGCGAAACCATCGATTACGGTCCGTGCGCCTTCATCGACGGTTTCGATCCCGGGGCGGTCTACAGCTCCATCGATGAGCAGGGCCGCTACGCCTACCGCAACCAGCCGCTGGTGGCCGAGTGGAACCTCGCCCGGTTCGCCGAGTCGCTGGCGCCACTGATCCACGAGGATGAGGAGCAAGCGGTGGCGCTCGCGGTGGAGGCGCTGGGCGGCTTCCGTCAGCAGTACAGCGCAGCCTGGTTCAGCGGCATGCAGGCCAAGCTTGGGCTGCCTGAGGGGATGGACGACGCCGGTGCGTCGCCTTTGGTGGATGACCTCCTTGAGTTGGTGAAGGAGGCCCGCGCCGATTACACCTCGTTCTTCCGTAACCTCAGCAAGGCTGCCCGGGGCAACGCGGAACCCGTCCGAGGCGCGGTTCTTGACCTCCCTGCCTTCGATGACTGGCTGCAGCGGTGGCGGGCTGTGGGGCCGGATGCTGATGCCATGGACCGGGTGAATCCCATCTACATTCCGCGCAATCACCTGGTGGAAGAAGCCCTTGACGCTGCGACGGCCGGCGACACAGGCCCGACGGCGGCACTGCTTGAGGCGCTCGCTTCACCTTTCGTTGAACGCCCTGGTTTGGAGAAGTTCGCGACTCCGGCGCCGGAGAGCTTTGGTCCCTACCGGACGTTCTGCGGCACCTGAGTTAAATGCCAAGGGCAAGCGTCCCGGACGGGATCGCTTGCCCTTGGTGCGTCTATTGCCTTAGCTCCAGACGGCCCGGACCACCATGTCTGCACCCGCAGCAAGGTGGTTTCCTGTGTGCCCGGCGTCGAGGACGCAGACGTCCTCGGACTCGGGTGGGCCGGTGGATACCAGGCATTCTGATGCCTGGAAGCTGAGAAGGTCTACGGGGAGGCTGTCGCCTATGTTGAGTTGAGTCATGATGCCCTTTTTTGCTTGTCCGGGCATCGCTCTGGTTCGCTGGCCCGGGATTTGGAGAGAGTTCTCCTGTGGACGCCGGACTTCATCAGCGGATAACTCCATACTGCCTTGTTGGGCGACTCACGTCCACGTGGGCTGCCACTTGGCCTAGCCGATCTCGGTTTCCCGCACGATTGCCATCAGTTCCTTGCGCAAGGTTTCGGAGTCCAAATTGACGTTTTCCAGTACTGCATTCTCCAGGCCGTGCGATTGCTCCAGCAGCTCCTTGCCCCGGGCGGTGATCGAGACCAGCTGGCCGCGGCGGTCGAAGCGGTTGGCTTCCCGGACAACGAAGCCCCGTAATTCGAGCCTCGTGAGAAGCGGCCCGATGGTCTGGGCCTGGACGCGGATGTTCTGGGCAAGTTTCCCGGGCGCGATTGGCCCCGCGGAAGCAACGGCGTCGAGTGTCAGGACCGCCGGATAGGTCAGTCCCAGTGGGCGTAGTTTCTCGTTCCAAGCAAGTTCCACCAGCCGTGCCGCAGTGGACAGCAACCGGCTGGTCGGCCAACGTTCCATATCAGGCATTCAGGCACCCCCGGCCTTGTCGCTAATGATCAGGTTGCTTATTACATTACATGAATTGCAGCCCGGGGGGAGTTGTTCAGCTCACGTATGCGCTGGTGGGCGGGGGTTACTCGGCGTCGGCCCAGCGCGCGAGCGCCTCAATCGCCTCGCGCAACGCGAGCCCGCGTTCGGTCAGCGCATAGGCGCGGGTGTTGTGCTTGAGGGGCAGGCGGGACAGGACGCCGGCAGCCTCGAGCTCACGCAGCCTGGTTGCGAGAATGTTGGTGGGCACGCCGAGGTCGCGCTGCAGATCGCCGTACCGCTGTGGCCCGTCGAGCAGTCGTTCCACGATGAGCAGGGCCCAGCGTGCTCCGACTTTGTCGAGTGCCGCGGCGAGGTCGCTCACGCGGTCGGTTCGGTTTCCGGCTTCATCCAGAAAGGCGAGTAGTGGTAGCCGTCGGGGTCATCGAATTGTCGCTGGTACATGAAGGGGTAGTCGTCGGTGTCGCCGATCCGGCCGCCGGCAGATCCGGCGCGTTCGGTGATTTCGTCGACCGCCTCGCGGCTTCCGAGGTCGAAGGATACGGTGACTTTCGACGGCGTGTCGGGTCCGCCGACCAGTTCCTCGAAACCGCCTACGCTCGCGTACATCTCGCGGCTTCCCAGCATGACGTACTGCTCGGGCGCGATCTCGAAGCATGAGACGTTGTGGTCTGACATCTTGGCGTTGAGGGTCCAGCCAAGGGCGGTGTAGAAGGCAGTGGAGCGTTCAACGCTCTCAACGGGGCAGGTGATAAAGAGGCTCATGCGGCCCATACTTGCAAAATGCAAGTGCTCCGTCAAGGGTTGGTCGCCAAAAGAAACCCTGAGTTTCCCTAGCCGCCGCCCCCTCCCGTTGGGCCTCCCCACGAGCTGAAGTCGCCGTGGATTCCTGTGCTGCGTTCGTCGTCATCCTTGCCGCAATGACGGCAACGTACATACCGGGTTCCGTCGTCGGCGTGCTCGGTATGCCATTGGTGGCGAATATTCAGTTTGCAAAGCAGGGTCTGGATCATGACGCCTCCGATTCAATCGCAGGACTCTGTACATCCAATAGTGGCCCTGCGTACACCGGAACGACATAACAATCTCAGTGTGCCCCTGGGAATCAGGACAGTTCGTACGCCGGCCGTCCGCCGTTTCGCTCGCCACTGTGCACCTGCAGCGCCCGGCGCATGGCTTGGCGGTTTTCTTCCACGGCTTCCAGTTGGCCGGCGACGCGGTAGAGGTCAGCGGCCCATTGGAACTCGTCGGCCGCGGACCGGAAGCGGGCTTCGTCAAAGAGACGACGGCCAATGTGGTGGCGTACGTACGCTTCCTCTTCAGGGTTACGGACAGTCCGCAGTGCCTTTTCGTGAAGCACTGCGGCGTCGTGCCAGTGGTACTGCCGTTGGTAGATCTGGGCAAGGACCAGGAGCAGCTCGCGGCGATCTGATGAGTCGGAGTCGGGCAGCAGCTTGAGGCCTTCGTCCAGGGCTTGGCTGTCACGTCGCAGCAGGCCCAGGTACCTCACGCGCTCCACAGGTGGACAGTCGCCTTCCAGTGCAGCTTCCAGTGCGGCGCGGTTGATCACCACGTCGCGGAATGTCGAAGGGTCAGTACGCCAAAGACTTGCAGTATCTTCCACCGTGATTTGCCCCCCATAGGACTGTTACGGAGCCGACTGGTTCGCAACCGCCGTCGACGGCAAGTTGCGGAAGTCTCCATAATCTCATGAAGTCCCCACCCC
This sequence comes from Paenarthrobacter sp. NPDC057355, assembly GCF_042667405.1. Classification (NCBI taxonomy): domain Bacteria; kingdom Bacillati; phylum Actinomycetota; class Actinomycetes; order Micrococcales; family Micrococcaceae; genus Paenarthrobacter; species Paenarthrobacter sp. NPDC057355. The sequence goes on from NZ_JBHVAL010000003.1 coordinate 110,945, forward strand.
GCAAGTCAGGCGTCAGTGAAGCTGGCTGTCCGGGGGAGAAGCGCGCCACGAATGGAAGGGAACGGTCAGGCCAGCTCGCGTGGGGGCGCAGACGAGAGGCCCGGCAAATGCGGTCAGTTCAGGTGCGAAAGGCACCACACGGACCAGCTGAAGTTCGCCAGACCCTGCGGCTGCGCGGATGGTCAGGGCGTCACCGGAGCGGCTGACGCGCACGCGGACCCGGCCACCATTCCACTCCGGGACAGGTGCCAGCGACCAGTCCGAGAAGCGGTTGGTGACCACCGCGCCCAATTGAGCGGCGCCGTCGGCAAATTCCACGCCCGCCTTGACCCAATGTTCGGCACTGACGCGAACGAAAATCCCCGCCTGGTCGAACTGCTCCGAGAACGCGGCGGTGAACTCAACCTCCATGGCGCTGTCCTGCGGAAACGGGGCCAGCAGCGCGTGTTCGGTGTCGTGCACGAAACCGTAGGAGGTGACACGCCAGGCGTCGCTGCTTTCAGCTGCGGTCACCAGCAGGTCTGTTTCATGCTCGACGACGGCGGCTGGCTGGTTGGTCCACTCGCCGCGGTTCCACGGGATGTCGGTACTCACTGTGCTCCTTCATGTGCGGAATCGGGCAGGTAGTTCGCTCGTTGTCATAGGCAAAAGGTGAGTACAGGCTACCCGTGCGGAAGCCGGACAATTGCCCTTTACTGAGTTCAGTGGATCCACGCCGCAGCAGGACGCAAGGAGGTGCAGGATGGACCGGATCGAGTTGGACGACAGTGTCCTTAGTCTCGAGCACGGACTCCTGCATTTGGTGTGGAACCACGGTGTGAGCATCGACGGCGGCAATGCCCGGGCGGCCATGGATGCCGTCAATAAGCTTGCCCATGGCCGGTCGTTGCCGCTGCTGGTGGACATGGCTGCCACGGCGTTCTTGAGTCACCAGGCGCGGGAGATCTTCGAAGAACCGTGCGCCGCGTCGAGGATTGCACTGCTTGGCGAGAGCCCCGTGGACCGAACCGTGGTCCAGTTTCAGCTCCAAACCAGCCACATCCCGTGCCCCACCAGGTTCTTCAGGTCGCGGCCTGAGGCCTTGGCCTGGCTTACGGAAGCGGTGCAAGCAATCCCGGGCTAGTCCTCGAAGTTCATCTTGGCGTCGGCGCTTCCGGCCACCTTTTCCACAACTTCCTCGGCCACCGTGCGGAGCTTCTGGTTGCGGTGGCTGGAGGCCTGCGTCAAAAGCCGGAATGCTTCGTCTTGGCTGATGCGGCTTTGGGCCATGATCACACCACAAGCCAAGTCAATTGCGGTCCTGCTGGCCATCGCAGCTTTGAGGTCTGCATTGAGCTGTTCCATGGTCTCGATCCGGATGGCGAGGCGCAGGGTGCTCCCGGCAACGGCGGCGAATGCTGCTGCTTCCTTGATGACATCGTCAGTGAAGAGGCCCGGCGCCGGGGCGAAGAAGTTCAGCACGGCCTCGGACGTTTCTCCCAGCAGCAGGGGCACGCCAAGGGCACTGCGGCAGCCGTGTTGGGCAAGGAGCTTGCTGTATTCGGGCCAGTTCGTGTCAGTTTCGACGTCGGCAAGGAGAACCGGCCGCCCTTTGTCCAGTGCTTCCAGGCACGGGCCTTCCCCGATGGACTGCTCGAGGTTGTCCAGCTCCACCGCCTTCGCGCTGCTGCCGGCAACAGTTGCAGTGCGCTTACGACGGCGAAGGGTCACCGCGCAATCGATGGCAACCCCGATGCTGTGGCTGATGGCAGTTGCGGCGAATCCGGTGAGGCCATCGAGGGTCCCTTTGATGTCCGCGGAGCCGGCTACGAGTTCGTGCAGCCCGCGGATGTGCTCCCCATGATCAAAGGTCTCCATGGGGCCAATGGTAGGCCTATCTTGGCGAGAGTGAACCGTGTTGCCCTGCTAGATTGACGGGTCCGTTGGGCTCAGGAGCCCGTGTCTTCCGCAGGTGCACAGGCCGCGGGTGCGGCTGCAAACTTGAACCAGTCAGGCAAGGCTGACGTGTAGGCGGCACGCACCTCGGGATCCTTTGTCGAGGTCCAGTCCACCACGCCCTTGACCTCTACCTCGTTCTTGTCCCACTCGAACCAGTTGATCATTTTCAGTTCGGGGTAGTCCCGTGGAATCGCGGGGTCGAAGAGCTGGCCCCACCACGCTTCCTTGATGGCCAAGGGGTTGGCCCCCACTCCGGAAGCCGTGGTGAGCGCCGCAGTTTCGGGGATGGCGACGGGCTTGTTCCGCTTGGCTCCGTACTCCGTGTAGAAGTCGGGGACGGCAAGGTCATTCCCGCCGGCGCCGTTGTAATTGCCGGTGAGCTGCTGGATGAACTTCCCCGGCTCGGGAATGACGTTGGCGCCCCAAGGGTAGGTGTTGCCCCAGTGATAGAGGGACATACCAACCCAGTCCACTGCTGCGTCGCCGGGGTAGTAGGGGGCGTACGGGTCATCAGAGCCGGTGACTTCGCCGTCTTGGTCCGTGTCCAGCAGCGCATAATCCGGCGTTCCGGCCACTGCTTCGTATTTACCGCCGCTGAAGGGGTACCCGCCCCCGTAGTTCGGCGCCCACATCATGGCACTGCCCGGAGCCTTCGCATGGATTGCGGTGGCCACGCGCTGATAAGCGGTTACGTAGGCGGTGGGTTGCTGGCCCCAGGCGTACCAGGAGCCGTTCATCTCATGTGCGAACCTGACGATCACGGGAACTCCGGCCTTGTTGAAGCGTGCCAGCATCGATGCAAGTTCTTCGGCGACATCGGGCGTGACAGTGGCCAGTCCCTGCTTGGGTTCAAGGGTGAGGAGCATTGTGCCGCCGTTGGCGCGGATTTGCTCGTATGCTGCGTCCACGTTCCGTTTGTCGGTGTCCGCCATGGGGAAGTCGGTAAAGGTCACGGTGACTGCCGGGCGCTCGCCGAGATTCTTGGCGTATTGCTCCAAGGTCTCGTGTTCCCAGTCGAGGTTCACGCCGGCCAGGATGCCGTCCGTGGGCGCCGACGGTTGGGTGGGCTGGCAGGTGGGCAGCGGGGGAGGGGTGGCACCCGGCTGCGACCCGACGCAAGCACTCAAGCAGCTTCCCAGCACAATGCCCACAGCAATGACGGCACCGATCTTTTGTGGACCCCAAGTCATGGGTTTCAATGTAGCAGTGCAGCTGTAGCATCATGACTATCACCGCATTCCCGCGTAGAGGAGCCGGAAGTCATGCCTGAAATATCCGATGGAATTGCCGCCACTACCAGCAAGACTTTCAGCCGGGAAACACGGGTCGCCACTACTATCGACGCATCTCCGTCCACGGTGTGGGGGTTGTTGACTGACGCCAGGAACTACCCGAACTGGAATTCGACAGTCGTCTCCATTGATGGTGAAATCGGCCCAGGTTCCAAGATCGCTTTGGGCTCCACTTTGGACTCAAGCCGCACGTTCAAACTGAAAGTCAAGGAATTCCAAGCGCCCACCAAGCTCGCGTGGGGCGACGCACTGGGAACCCGGACGTACACCATCACGGAAACCAACGATGGCCGGTCTCGGTTCGAAATGGTCGAGAAAATCGGTGGCCCGGTCTTTCCACTCTTTGCCAACAAGATCCCGTCTTTTGATGACAGTTTTACCCAGTTTGCTGCCGACCTGAAGGCCGCTGCCGAAAAAGCTTGAGTATCACGACGGCGGTGCTGCCGCCCCGATCTCGCCGACATCTGAGGCCCTGTGTGCTAACGATGGACCATGAGCGAATATTCAAAAGAAATAGAAGACACCTCGACTGCTCGGGGAGTCCACTATGTTTATGCCCTGGTCCGAACGCCTGGTGCCTTCCGCATGGAGGACATCTTCTACATCGGTAAGGGCAAGGGCCTTCGCAGCCGTGCCCACTTCAAGGAGGCGCAGGAGGCCTTCCGAGGAACTGCAAAGCAGGCGCTACTTCGCTCAATTCTGGAAATGGACGACAGCTTGGAGAACATCGAGCGTCATGCTTATGTCTTGGTGGGCGGCCTTTCAGAACAGGATGCCTTCAATGTTGAGAGTGCGCTTATCAAAATGCTGGGCGGCCCGATGGGTCCTCAGCTCTTCAACCTCCAGTCTGGCCACAGTGGACAAGATGTGCCCCAAGTTGTCCCTCTGAATGAGGCCCGGATCTATTTTGATGCGTTGCCGCAGGTGGTGGAGAAGCTACCCGTGGCTAGTCTCGCGGACTACGAACCGATGCGGGCAGGTCGAGCTGTTGTTGTAGTGAAGGGAACGCATCTTCCTATTGCTGAGCCCATGCAGGAGTCGACGGGCGAGCAGGGACCTGTGCCGCAGTCGGAGATTTTCAGAGAAACTGAGCAGCTCAGGAATCTGCGAGGTTGGGACCCGACGAATCCGTGGACGGATGCGGAGGCAAGGGAACGTGCTTCTGTGTGGTGGGCCATATCGGCTCAAAATGTTCTTGCTCTCCAGGCTCTTGCGGCGGATAAGCAGGTCTTGATTGCTCTGTTGGTTAGGGATCCGCGGAGTGGCAGTTCGGTAGTTCGGTATGTATGGGAAATCGACCCGGTAGGCACTTGGCAATTTGCCGGAACTCAGTGGGGCATACCCCTTGGGCGTGCGGTTGAAGAGCATCCATGGCGTGGAAGCAAGCTTTTGGCGCCCAACAACAGGCAGGTCTTACATGGGCATTCCACTGGAATTGGTTATGTCTCTGAGGGCTCAGCGCCCTAGCGGCCGTTGCCTTCCCCCATCGGAGAGGACGCAGATCGACTCGCCATCCCACTTCTCATCCTGAGGGCTGTCTCCACGTACCTCGAACGGCGTACCCAAGTCAGAACCCTGGGGTGACGCGCTGCCGGCCGGGAAACGCGAGGCTGGATACAGGGCGCACGGCGCGTGCTGGAAAGGGATGCTTGAGAAGGTCAGTAAAGAAGTTGCTCGTGGCAGCCGCCGTCGTCGTCGCGGTTCTGGCAGCGGGACTGGCCACAACCACGGTGGTCAATGTGGTGGCGAGCAACTCCGAGAACAGCAGGATCGAGTCGTACGGTCAGCGGGTGGACGTGGATGGCCGGAAGATCAACGTACTCGTGACCGGCAGCGGACTCAAAGACGTCGTCCTGCTGCCCGGGTTTGGAACGGCGTCGCCTGTTCTGGACTTCGCACCCTTGGTGAGGGATCTGTCGCAGGACCACCGGGTGATTGTGGTGGAACCGCTGGGGTATGGACTGAGCGACGGCACTGACCGCGAGCGGACCACCGAGAACATCGTCCAGGAAGTCCATGGCGCACTGCAGGCCCTGGGCGTCAAACGCTACATCCTGATGGGACACTCGATTGCCGGGCTTTACGGGATCGACTACGCCAACCGCTACCCGGAGGAAGTGAGCGCGTTCGTTGGCATCGACACTTCTGTACCCGGCCAACCCGGGATGGATACGGAGTTCCCTACGGGCCTGATGTCAGCGGCGAAGAACCTTGGCCTGCTCCGACTGCTCACGGCTTTGACCTCCGCGGACGACAACCCCGCCTACACCCCCTACGCCCGTGAACAGATGCAGCTGCTCAGCAACCGGAATTCCATGTCGCCCACGTACCTCAACGAGATGGCGCACATTCCCACGAACTTCCAGCGTGCCCTGGGAACCAGCTTCCCGAAGGATCTACCCCTGCTGCAGTTCGTTGTGGCGGAGAACAAGCAGAACCCTGAATGGCTCGAGCTGCACCGCCGCCAGGCCTCAAGCGTCGCCGACGGCACGGTGGTGCCTCTCGCCGGCGAGCACTACCTCCACCACACGCACGCGGGGGAGATCGCCGATGGGGTTAGGGCGTGGGAGGTCGGGCGAGTTTAGGTCCAGCAGTGGAGCTGTAAGGAAGCGTACACGACGGCGGTGCTGCCGCCGCCTCAGACGTTGGCGGATCGTGTTGGTTCAAGAAGACAGCACACCGATAGTTTGTATGGCGCAATCTAGCTCATTCGCAACTCATGGCGCATAATGCCACTTATGTCGGACTCACTCAGGCCGCCAAAAATCCTGATCTGCTGATCACTGGGGCAGTTGCATTGGACGGCTCGGATCAGGTAACAAGCGCCGCCGTGCTGTGGCCGGATGGAAAGCCGGGAACACTGACGATCACCGCCAGGCATTCCACTGGCGCGGTCAACGCCTACAACATCACATACGGCTCACCGGTTACCAAGACCTTCAGGCAGCCGGCCATCACGCGGAACGCCAACGGCGCCGCCACCAACGTCCCCCAGATTGTGGGTGAGCTAACTATGGGCATCCTTGATGTACCCGCAACTTCACGCGCCGAGCTGAAAGCAACCTTCGCCCCGCGTGCCGGCCTCCCGGATCCTGCTGGCAAAGTAATCGGGATGCGCATGCTGGACCGTTGGTGTCAGACGCTTTCGCCCCACCGCCGACGGCTGACATACCGACCATCACTTTTGATGCCACTGGGTATGGCACTCTCGTTGCACCTAAACGCGTGGGCAATGTCTCGACGGGCGACCTGGACATGGACGGCGACACCCACTTCCGGTACTTCGGTTTTCCCAATGCCATCGCAACACCAGCGGCCCCTACCCAGTTCGTGCAGACAGAACTCAAGCCGGGTGGCGCCTCGCAGGCGGCCTCATGGCCGTTCTCCGTCGAATTCGAAACCACATCCGATGTGATCCAATTGAAGTCCCGCACAGGTTTCGCCAATCCCGATCAGGGAATCATCCTCGTCAACGGGCGCTGGGTGGCGGAAACCCGCACGCCGTCAACGACCGCCTCCGGTTCGTGGACACGGATGCGGCTGACGTTTCCCTCCACAGGGTTCCGGCGCATCCAGTTCATCGCATTAAACCCACCGAACGGCACTTTCGGCGGCGTGTAAGTAACCACCGGGCACAGCGTCATCCGACCAGCGAACGCCGTGAAGCGGCGCATCGCGATCATTGGGGACTCCTTCACCAACGGGTCAGGATTTTCGCCAGACGGCGCCACATACTCCGAGACGTACGCGCTGCGACTGGCCTACCTGATGGGCGCCGATCAGGTGATCCTTGCAGGCATCGGAGGCACCGGATGGGTGGCTCAGGCGGCAGGCGAAACCACTTCACACTTCGGCGCCCGCGTCCCAGCGGTCATGGCAATGAACCCTGACATAATCATCTTCATGGGCTCCCGGAATGACCCGACCGCCACCGGCGTTCAAGCGGCTGTGGAGTCCGCATTGGATGCCTGCGCGACTGTGCCGGAGGTTTATGTCACTGGGACCATGACAAAGACTGGGTTCACTGCACAGAACGCAGCCGTCAAAGCGGGCACAGAAGCCAAGGGACGTAAGTTCGTGGACCTTGCCGGGATTATCTACGGCAGTGGAAAGGCTGGCGCCCTCACGAACGATGGGAACGCTGACTTCGTCATCGGAACGGACGGCATCCACCCAACCCACGAGGGGCACAAGTACATCGCCCGGCGATTGTTCTAAGCCATCGCGGGCGCTTACGGGTTGTCCTAGACGGCGGAGACGCCTAGCTCTTTCAGGCGGGCCGTAAACTTCTCAGCCAAGAGTTTATGGCCCGCCTCGTTCGGGTGGATTTTGTCTGTGTAGATCAAGGGGGCTGTGTTCATGCCGTTGAACCATCCTTCGGCCATGGGATCAATGACCAGCGCTCCGATGCGCTTGGCTTCCTCAGCGTAGAAGTTCGTGAACGCGCGGAATACGCCCTTGCCTTCGATGTAGTAGGGGACGATGAGGACGATGGTGGCGTCCGGCCACTTTGCCTTCACGGCATCAAGGTAGGACGTGACAGCGGGCTTCACGACGGTGTTGAAATCAGCGACGCCATCATTGCGTCCGCCGTCGATCACGACGAGCTTGGGCGTTGCGCTGGTCTTCTGCAAGCGGTCGGCCATCGGAACGTTGGTGGCGACATTCTTCTTGCCGTCATTGACGAATCCAGTACCGCCCTGCGCGTCGATGATCGGCATGTAGCCGAGGCTCCTGGAAGTCACCGAGGGGTATGCCTGGCCAGCTTCGCGCACGCCAGTACCTTCTGTGTAGCTGTCACCCACCCAGAGAGCCATGGGAATGGGCGGGATCTCAGTGTTTGGCGGTGGGGTGAATACCGCTGTGGACTTAGCCGATTCCGTCTTAGCAACAGCCAGCCCGACCATCCCAACGGACGCCAAAGCAAGGATAGCTACCAGGATGATGGCGAGAGTCTGCTTCTTCTTCCGAGCCACGGCGTGGTTCCCCCAAATTCGTGATACGAGTCAGCTAATAATACTGGCTCCACCACACTCAAACGCATCCAGCAAGTCACAGAAGCGCACCCCTCGCGTTAGGGCAACATAAGACCGGTTTTGTTCCATCTCTAGAAAGTACTTCAACCTCAACGAGACAGGATTTCCAGAAGCCAGTCGCAAGAGATATCTGTGCTGGAACGGCCGGGCGAGCGTACGCTGAGGCCATGGAGTCCGAAGTCAGGACCGTGTCTCTAGATACCGGGATCAGCGTGCCTTGTTTTGTGCAAGGGAACCTGGAACCAACAGCCGACGACGGCGGCGCCCCACTGCTGCTCCTGCACGCCTGGGGCGAATCCTGGCGGAGTTTCGATCGCCTCATTGCGGCAGTCCCGGATTTTGTGATTGTGGCTCCTGATTTGCGAGGTCATGGTGCGGCCGATAAGCCGGGAGACGGCTACTCGCTTTTGGAAGTTGCTGAGGACGTCGCGGGCGTGCTGTCTTCACTCGGCGTGAAGCAGGCACACGTCCTGGGTTCCTCCAGCGGTGGTTACGTTGCCCAGCAACTCGCTGTCTCGCATCCGGACCTTGTTGCATCCTTGACGTTGGTAGGCGCACCCCTGACGCTCCACGGAAGGCCACCATTTGCGGCCGAGGTCGAGCACCTCACCGAACCGATCTCAGAGAACTGGGTTCGCGAATCATTGGCCTGGTACAGAATGCTGCACGCAGTGCCAACCTCATACATTGAAGATCGGGTACAGGACGGTCTCGCTATGCCAGCCTCGATTTGGAAGGCTTCACTGCGGGGATTCTACGAGGCCGCCCCTCCAACGGAGACCGGCGAAATATCGGTCCCTACTCTCATGCTTTGGGGCGCCCACGATCACCTTGTGCCGCGAATGCATCAGGAAACCCTGGTGGACCGTATTCAGGGCGCACGACTGCAGATCTACGAGGGGACCGGCCATCTGGTGCTATGGGAGTGCCCAGAGAGCGTCGCCGAGGATTTGACGCATTTCCTCAGAGGGCTGTTCAAACGCGCGTAACTTCGCCGATCGTCTCGACGCAGCACTCGGTTGCTTCCCCGCACTATCTCCACCACACGCACGCCGGGGGGATCGCCGACGGAGTGCCGGCGTGGGAGGCTGGCCGGGACAAGGTTCGTGCGCAGAAACGAACGGAACCGCACGACGGCGGTGCTGCCGCAAGTCTGCTTTGAAATCCTCAGGCCAAGGCGATCCTTACACGACACGAGGGCAGCGGCGCCCAAGACGCTGTCTTACGCGTGAATTCCAGCCGCAGCCTTGGCCGCGACCTGTATGCTCTGCCATCCCCGTCTGGCAGCCGCCATGGTGGTGCCCTGGACAAAGATGCCCTTGTTGAGCAGGATGGCCACAAGTGTCGCATTGACTATGTCTTCGCGAATCTCGGTCAGCCAAGGGCCACGGATAGTCGGCATTACTGGCACTCGTGCCATCACGGTGAGGTAATGGCCCCCGACGAAAGCAGCGATCAAACAGACGGCACCCGTGACTACAAGTTTGACGAGGTCGTTTTGGTTCGTGCACACGATGTATGCCGGCGGAGCGATCAAGGCAATGATGAGTCCAACACGCAACAGAAGGATCTTGCGTGCACGTCCTGAAGCACGTCTCCGACCCGTCGTAGCTGCCAAGCGCTTATCGCGAATGCCTTCCGCTTTCAGCCGCCACTGACGTTGAGTCCCCAGATGCACGTTCACGAGGGCACGCGCGGCAGCCAGCTCCTCTGGATAATCATTCCTGAGTGCCGTTACTGAAGGATCTGGGACCTCTGCCCAGGCGCTCTCCAATCGGCGGTCGATTGCAGCAGCCATATCATCCAGACTCAAGCGCGCTGCGCCCTCGGCGGCTTCTTCGACTCGGGCTGCCGCACCTGATGGGCCCTCTCCAGGAGTAAACGCACGATCCCCATAGCGCGGTGGTCCATCGGGTAAATGGTAATCGTTGCTCATAGATGTCCTTGCCTCGATCGCCAGGATCCGAAGAGACGAGAGGTGACCATGGCGCGCGGCACCCTGCCGGCCATATACATTGTGAGCTACACGGCCAGCTGTAGCGGGAATCGACGAAGTCGTTACGGCCGCCCCGGAGTGTGCCCTACGCCCGTGCCGCCAACCGCGACTTCCGGCCCTCCATCGCATTGTTCAGTTTGGGCCCGCTATGCCGACAGCCTTGTGCTCTAAAGGAGCTACCCGGCGGAGGTGAGTGCATTTGTGGGCATCGCCACCTCCATTCCCGGGCAATCGGGCACCGATACGCAGTTCCCCACGGGCGTGATATCAGCGGCGAAAAACCTCGACCGGCTCCGGGTGCTGGCCACTATCGCATTCGCGGACGGTAACAAGCCCGCTTAGTCGGACCATGCAAGTGATCAAATGCAGATGCTCACCGACCGGAACTCGACGTCGCCCACGTACCTCAACGAGATGGAGCACATAGGCACCAACTTCTAGGGCGCCCTGAGAACCTGCTTCCCGAAGGAACCGCCGTTGCTGCTGTTCGCGGTGGGGGCAACCGACCTATCTGGTTGAATACACCAAGCCGCGTAGACGGCGCGTGTACGTTCTCAATGTTCGGGCGGCGTCCCACAAAGGGGCCGTCCTAACGGTCCACTTTAGGGCCTTAATTAGTTCCTTGTCGTTGATGCCGCTTGCTTTCATTGCTTCAAGGTTTTGCTTTGCGAAAACGGCCGAGCCGTGTTCAGCTCGAAATGATCGGAGGCGCTGAACGTCAATTTCGTCGGGAAGTGTACGGCACCTTCCCAGGGCATCCACAACGCGGAGGTTCACCATCGTGCGGATGCACTTCTCGCACGTTCCACAATTGAAAGCACCACCCGGGTTCTTCCAACAGATCCGCAGATGGTCCATGGCTGCATCGTTGCCAGCTATTCTCGCGACCTTTTCCGGGCGCGTGGCGAACTCCCCATGATGCTCGAAAGTAACCACTGATGAACTCCAAAGCGCATCAAGATCCGGGTGTGAGCCCCAAGGGAAAAGGTCGTCGACGTGGTAACTAGCCGGGACAATCACCCGCTCAAGCACATCGCCCAGCAGGAGTCCCACGGTAGCCATTGCTGCGCCGTGGTAGTGGGTGCCCCAGTCGAGAATACCTTCCGACATTTGGCGGATGTTAGTCCGCACTTCAATGAGTTCCTTGCCGAGCGATGCGGCCGCGGCTCGCGCTCCAGCCACTGCCTGCGACGCCAAAGCTTCATCCTCAACGTCAATATCAAAACCAGTTACGAAAATGAGGTGTGTTATGTCGTCAGACTTCTCAATAGCAGAAAAAAGGAGTCGGCCCCGCCGCTAAAGAAGCTTCCCACCCCCCTAGACCGTGTGCGGGTCGGCGAAGAAGCATGACCGCCGGCGTCGACGTTCACAACAGACAGATCGTCGTACCATGAAGCAAGAATCTGCTGGACTCCCACCGCGTTAGCAAGGGCAATAGAGTCGTGGCATCCGTCAAGCCGGAGACCAGCACCGTGTTTCATCGCCATTGGGAGAGCGGCAGGAAGCCACGCTCCGCCACTCACTTTGAGGGGAACGTTCGCCGAAACGTCGATTCGCACGGAGTTGTCGCCTAACCCGTGAATTAGGGCCGACGCGGACAACTCGTCGGTAGGCGACAGCGGCTCGACAGTGAGCGCGCGGATAGTACTAACAGTCACAATTTCCCCAAGGATCAGATTGGCATTTCCTTTGCAAGTATAGGAGAAAGTATGCCGGGTATGGTCTCCGCAAAGATGGAGTCCGAGAAGCCGACGGGAAGACTCCGGCCTTCACCCGAAAGGACAGGCGACAGTGAATGTCCTCGTTCGGAATGCCTAGCAGCGTTTGGTGGCGGCTTTTGATCTCCCACCCAACCATATCTTCTGTGCGCCAGCGGACCACAAGGCTCTGAAGTTCGAGGCCGTCGCTGACAGCATTGGGTGCCCTACGCGCAAACGCGCGCACAGGATATCCGCAAAATACGGACATCCTGTGCGTCTGTCTCAGACTCTTTGAGATTCGCCGCCGGGCCGCAGGTGCACAGCAGGGAGCTGCCCACATCACGTTTGGGCAGGAACGTGACGCGGACAGCCTGCGTCTTATACTAAGGCAACTTACAAAGACCCAAGTAATGGTCTGGATATAACCACCAATTATCTGCGAATTCTTTTGCTTTGTTCATGGCTAGGAGCAAAGCGGGCTTTCCGACGGCCGGGCTGGAGGCGTGTTTGTGCTCCCCGGCCGCTAGAGCATTCTGCGAAATGATACCGCTGAGTACGGTGCCCGGCAGTTCAGTCCAGGGAGCAAGAGGCGTTCAATCACCGGCGCCCAGATACTTGTAGACCGAAGCGAGAATGCCGTTGGAAGACCACTTCGATACAGCGCCCGATCTGGAGTAGACACTTAGAAGTGGGTGGTAGGGATAACCATTGCCGAGGAGCCAGCATCTAAATTGGTCTTCACCGAACGCTACGTCCTCAATCCGGCTGTTTACACGTCCTGGAAAAGTGCCCAATCCGGACGCGCTGGGTAATCGCAGGTGACCAAAGTGCTGCGGACGTACGCAATCTCTGAGGGTGGGGGCCTTGGCACCTACGGAGTAGATGGCAAGGCAGGAGCTAATAAAACCGCTGACGTGTCAGCTGCCTGACTCGCTATGACTCGCGCGTATCCGCTAGAAGAGTTGCTTCATTGTTGGCTGGACCCACCGTCTCCCTTGGTTGAACCTAGACACATCCACCGCGGATGTTCAGTTGAATATGGTGCGGTTAGCAGGCGCACAATAGAGCTTCCGATGACAGTTCCTAGCGTATTTGTGACAACGTCCATGAGGCTAGCAAAACGGGCAGCTAGAAACAGAAGCTGTCCCAGTTCCATGCAAGTAGAGGTCATCAAGCCTAAGCTAGCCAGCTGCCACCATGCTTTGGCGGGCAGCGCCATGGCAATCAGAATTCCAAATGGAATGAACATTGCGACATTTGCGGAAGTCTCGATGAGGTGGTAGTTGAACCAGCCGGGCGCGCCATGAGTATGGAGGTACTTGAGCACCGCCTCCAAAATGCCATGAAGGGATTTGTCTACAGGAGTTGGCCAAAAGCCAACTAATGCCAGGACTCCGACGTAGACCGTGAGGACTCGTCGCCAAGGTAGAGGGTTCTTCAAGCACGCCTTCACTAGGTTCGAATCAAGGCCCAAGCGCTGACGCCTATCGATGCCGCCGCAAGAAGCCCTAGAAGGACATACTTCGGGAATCCTTGAGGTACTGAAGCAGATCCCGGGATAGGGAGGCGCAGCTCGGTGAGCCACCTGCGTCTTCTCCAATGTCGCCCCATAGTCCCTATGGATACCACAGCGAACCTGTTAGAGGAAACGAAGCCGAAAAAGAAGGGTGGTTTGCCAACAAGAAAATCTTGCCGACAAACCACCCTCGGTGGTTCAAACCTATCAGGCAGAAACCTCGGTGCTCTTCGCACGGCGGCGAGCTACCACGACGGATGCCGTGCCGGCTGCCAGTGCACCTGCGCCCACCAGGGACCACAGGATGAGGCTAGAGTCAGCGCCGGTGTTGGCCAGAGGCACTCCCCCTGTGTTAGCCAGGCCCGTTCCAGTACCGGTTGTGCCGCCCGTGTTAGAAAGAGCGGCGCCTCCGACAACCACTGTGACAGGGCCGACAGTGACGCCGGAGGTGTTCCCGGTGGCGGTGATGGCATAGGCGCCGGGCTCGTTAATTACGATGGAGATCGAGAATGCGCCGTTTCCATCGGCGACCGCAGACAATGTAGACGGTGCCAGTGGAATGCGTGCTGCCACCGAAAGGCTTCCAGCGGAAACACTACCGCCACTGGCGGCCGGCGTCCCCGTGGGTGTAACCGTGATGGTGATACCTTCGCCCGGTGTAAAGCCCGTACCGCTGAAGACAAAAGCTTCACCCGGCGCCACGGAGGCGTCGGAGACGGCAACGCTGGTGTTCGGCGCTGGGTAGTTGGCGTTGCCTGCTACAGCCGGTACTGCGCCGAGAAGTGCAATAGAACCTGCGAGCGTGAGTGCTGCAAGAGATTTCCTCATGTGTGTCCCCCCTGAGACCTTTTGGTACGACGTGGTGTTTGGAGATTTCCGAGACCCTACGAGACCGTAAGTGAAATCCCATGTGCTGCCCACATAGAACTTACCATTCAATACCTGCAAGCAGCAAAGAAAATCCAAACCCGTTACAAAGGATTAACGTCGGCGCCTCATCTTATTCACAGGGGGAGGAGCTTGAGGCTTGCAGTAGCACATCCTTGACAGCCTGGGTTGTTGGTGTGACAACCAGCATCGGGTCTGCATGTTGAACGATATGTCCGAAGTTGAAGTCCAATACAGTACTCTCGCCTGGGGCGAGCTGGATGGTGGATGTGCCTACCGCGCGTTGGCTGTGTCGCTGCGCTGCGAACGGTATTTTCCCCCCATCCTTGACAACTGTGTCAATATTCGACTGAACGGGGCCATACGCAACGATGTTTGTCTGAACAGAGCCGGGAGGTATTCCGAACTCGCCGTCACCCGTCACGTATCGAGGCAGACTTACGGCCGCGTCCGAGGGAGCTGTGTTTGTGCTGGTGACCCGGACACTGACTTCACGGTAGCCATCTCGTGTGCAATCCTTCACGATTTGTACGCTGCGTTTGATCCAGTAATCCATCTTGGCGCCCGTGCCATCATTGAAGTACACGCCGAACTGGGCAGGTGATACAGCAGTGCCTGAGATCATTCCGCCGATGGGGTAAGTGCCAATGACTGACTGCTCGGCAGAAGAACCGGACCACAAGAGGATGCGCCTCTCCTCGACGCCCCTGGAGAGTGCTGCTATGAGTTTTTTGGAATCTGTATTTCCTGAGGCCACTGCGCCAAATATTTCCTTCGCAGCCCCGGCGAAGTAAATATCCTGAAGTTGAGGTTCGGTGATTCTTGCGTATGTATTAGACAGCAGAGTCTGGACGACGTTTTTTTCCGTTAACTGGGCGGGCAATGCGCTGCCGATCTGCTGCATCGCGGGGTCTTTGATCTCTACAGGGCCAGTTGCTTCCAGTATGAAGCTCAGTGCGACTGCATCAACCGAGATGACGCCGTCGAGCCTTTCACCCTTGGATTTCTCCCACATTGCATTGGCCGTTTTGGCTGTCGTTGCGAAATCTGGAGTCAGGTTGACGTCTTGCATGAACTTGCCCACGCGTGCCGTGTAGATCGACTTTTGCTCAGCATCCACTGGCATAGGGGGCACGAACGCCCCGAGAGAAGTTGCGCTCGTCTGCGACTCGAGTGTGAGATTACCCTTGTTCACGCTAAGAACGGCCAAGGCGCCGGGGATGCCGCCAGTGGCCCGCGACTCTGCATTGTTTTGCATCAGCAGCAAATAACGTCGCGGGGTATCCGCGCCCAACATTGACGGAGCAAGAGTGGCTGCATCGGCGGCAGTCTCAAGATCACCGTTTAGATCCGACAGTTTGCCGATGGCTTCTCTCAAGGGACCCGATACCTGCGGCAGTAACTGCTCGGAATCAATTGCTTGTAGACGCCGAGACGATTCGGTAACGGCGTGGGATGCGGATTTGACGCTAGGTGCTGCGGCTTGAATGGACGCCAGATTCATGGTGCCCGGGCCAGGAGACAGCGTCTCCCAGTTTAGGGATTGGAAAGCATTAACTAGAGGAGTTGCTCCGAGTCGAGCAACGTCGTCCGCAGATGTTGCCATCTCGGTGCCGGCCTGCAGATTAGGACCCATCCAAGGAACTAGGGACGCTGCCTTCCACAGTGGGTCATTCACGGCGTCTCGTGCAAGGCCAGTATGTTGGGTGAGTCTACCCACGGTGTCTGCTGCACCGTTGGCATCATTGGCAGCAATCTGATGTTTGAGGTCGGGCAGCAAGGATATGGCGGACTGTAGCTCCGTCTTGACTGTCGCAGCTTTGAATGCGACCCAGGTGACCGCGCCTATCAGGATTGCAGCTAGCCCAGCTGTACAGAGTAGCCAAGCAACTAGCCGGCGACGGCGGGGACCGCGGGATCTGCTGGGACGGTCAGGTCGCCGGCTTTGTGTCACGGACGAGTTCGAGATTTTCTTGACCATTTGGTGTTGCCGTCCTAGTCCCTCTTTGCAGCCGGTAGTTTGCGGCGCTCAATTCGTTCATGACTAACCTTGCTGCTGGTCCCGTTGAAAGTACTCTACTTGAACCGTGTACGTGAACCATTGAAAAGCATGGCACGGGGCCAATGTTTGACTGCTGAATACACAGAGGCTTCCACATGCGGGTTCGAAATCTGAGGCTTGCCCGTCACGCACTCTCTAAACTGCTCCGCTGCTTGTAAACACAGCCTTGAAGGTTTTGAAGAGAATTATGACGTCACCCATCAACGACCAGTTTTCAACGTAATAAAGGTCAAGCCGGATGCTTTCTTCCCAAGTCAAATTTGAGCGTCCACTTACTTGCCAGAGCCCGCTCATGCCTGGGCTTACGTACAAGCGTCTGTGCGCCGCGTCGTCATACAGGGCGACTTCTCCATGCCGCTGGGGGCGTGGGCCGACCAAGCTCATGCTTCCGCCGAGAACGTTAAACAGTTGTGGCAACTCGTCGAGAGAGTACTTACGCAAGCTTCGGCCAATGCTGGTGATACGTGGATCATTCTCCACCTTGAAAAGGGGCTTGCCCGCGGTGCCCTGGGCCTCCAAGAGAGCATGCAGCTCCGCATCAGCATTAACCTTCATCGAGCGGAACTTGTACATATCAAATGTAGTTCCCCGAAGACCGATGCGTTCCTGCCGGTAGAGGATAGGTCCCGGGCCGCTGAGTCGAACCAACAGGGCAATAACCACGAGCAGGGGAGAGAGCGCCAGAATGAGAAGTCCCGCAATCGTGATGTCGAAAGATCGCTTTGCTACTCGCTTTCCCCCTGTGAGTTTGGGGGTTGAAACATGTATGAGGGGGAGCCCGGCGACGGGCTGAGTGTGAATACGCGGGCCAGCGACATCGGTTAGCGCTGGTGCCAAAATCATTCCAATGTCCCGAGCAGAGAGTTCCCACCCCAAGCGGCGTAGGTCCTGGGGGTGAATGTTAACTCCGGCTGAGATCGCCACGGCATCGACTTCGGTGTCAAGAATGGAGGTCAAGATGGAGTCGAAGTCACTGCCGACACCAGCCAGAGGAACTCTAAAACGGCCCGAGTTTGCCCTATCATGAGGCGCCCCTGGAACATGTGCCGCGACCGGCAGATAACCGGCTTGGGGGGCGCGAAACAGGGACTGAACCAGATGCTGGGCAGACGAAGGCCCCCCAATTATTAGCACGCGAGACATGCTCTGTCCGCGTTGCCTGTCTAGGCTAAGGTGTTGCCGAACTAGCCATCTTGCGGCCAAGAGAATCAATGCCCCTGCTGGGAACGCCAAACCAACATATCCTCGAGCAGTATCGATCTTGAGTGCATAGGAGAAGACTGCAACGAATCCGAACAGCCAAGCCGAAGCCGCAATTACACGTTTGTACTCCTCGCTGCCCGAGCCAAGAATTTTCGCCTCTCGGCTTCCCCAGATCTCCAGCATTAGCCACCAGGCCACGGCGAGGACTGCGGAGAGAACTATGTAGTCTGCGTCACGGACATCTTGGGTGCTGATGTCGCTGAAACCGAAGCGAACGCCAAAGGCTCCAATGACGGCCCATGCGATCACCGCTGCGTCCACAAACCTGAGGCGCCTCGCGTATTTTCCACGCCACTGCGGCAGTCGCACCGCCGTATGTTCGACTGACGAAGTTCCAGATCTGGACACGCTTCCCCCCATTCAGTTGCAGATCTCTAGTTTCGGATCTGTCCGACGTTTTTCCTGTACCAAGCCACGGTCGAGCGTATCCCTGAACGTAGATCAATGGACGCATTCCAACCCGACCCTGAGAGTTTAGAAACATCCAACAGCTTTCTAGGTGTGCCGTCAGGCTTCGAAGTATCCCACTGGATGTCCCCTCGGTAACCCACAGCATCAGCCACTATCTGGGCGAGTTCCTGAATCGTGACGTCTTCGCCAGTACCGACGTTCACCTGCTCAGGGCCATCGTAATTCTCTAAGAGGTGCAAACAAGCTGCCGCCATGTCATCGACATGAAGGAATTCCCGACGCGGGGTCCCGGACCCCCAGTTAGTTACCGTGGCCGCACCCGAGATCGCTGCCTCATCGTAGCGGCGTATCAGGGCCGGGAGTACGTGTGAGCCTGAAGGCGAGAAGTTGTCACCTGGCCCGTAAAGATTTGTCGGCATGGCTGAAATCCAGGACAAGCCATATTGGCGTCTTATAGACTGAACGTGCATTATTCCGGCAATCTTGGCTATTGCATATGCATCGTTTGTTGGTTCGAGGTGACCTGTAAGCAAGGAGTCTTCGCGAATGGGCTGGTCTGCAAACTTTGGATAAATGCAGGAGGAACCGAGGAATAGCAAACGCTCTGTCCCATACTCGAGCGCGGCATCCAAGACATTGACCTGAATCCGCAGATTATCACTTAAGAAGTCTACGGGGTACGAATTGTTCGCCAAGATTCCACCCACTTTTGCCGCTGCAAGAACCACATAACGTGGTCTTGCCTTGGCAAAAAAAGCGAATACGTCTTCCCGGTTCTTGAGATCCAGCTCAGACGATGTTTGACCAACCAAACGGCTGAAGCCCTCGGACTGAAGTTTGCGCCAGATTGCGGACCCCACGAGACCTTTATGCCCAGCTACGTAGAACTGCGCGTCGCGATCTAGCGGTCGTGGTTGGAAGCCAGTGGAAGTCGTCACTAGTTTTTCCAGCTTTCTAAGTCAACGGCATCGATCCAGTGGTTGCCAGCGTGCTTCAGCGCTTCAATGTCGGCATCGACCATTATGCGAGCGAGCTCGGGCGTAGCGACGGTGGCCTTCCAACCCAACTTCTCCTGGGCCTTAGAAGCATCCCCGACGAGGGCGTCTACCTCCGTTGGACGAAGGTAGCGCTCATCGAATCGAACGTGTTGTTCCCAGTCGAGGCCAGCGTGATCGAAAGCAATCTGAAGAAAGTCGCGGACTGTGTAATCACCGCCAGTGGCAAGGACAAAGTCGTCAGGTTCGTCCACCTGAAGCATCCGCCACATACCCTCTACGTATTCCGCTGCGTAGCCCCAGTCTCGAACTGCGTCGAGATTGCCCATGTAGAGGAGGTCCTGTTTTCCTGCCTTTATCGCCGCCACCGCTCTGGTGATCTTGCGTGTGACGAATGTTTCACCACGACGCGGTGACTCGTGGTTGAAGAGAATGCCGTTGACCGCAAACATGCCGTATGCCTCGCGGTAGTTTTTGGTCACCCAGTAGCTGTATACCTTTGCTGCGCCATACGGCGATCGCGGGTAGAAGGGTGTTTCCTCGTTCTGCGGGGGAGGGGTGGCGCCGAACATCTCCGAGGACGAGGCTTGATAGAACTTCGTGTCAATTCCAGACATTCGAACTGCTTCGAGAAGGCGGATGGAACCAACACCAGTCGTGTTTCCTGTGTGTTCTGGCTCGTCGAAGGACACCCGAACGTGTGACTGAGCGGCCAAGTTATAGACTTCGTCGGGCTTGATCTCGGCGAGCAGGGTGACCAGTCGTGCGCCATCGCTCAAGTCGCCGTAGTGTAGAAAGAGCTTGGCGCCAGCGTCATGAGGATCGACATAGAGGTGATCGATTCGAGCGGTATTGAACGTTGAGGCCCGGCGAATAAGCCCGTGGACCTCATAGCCCTTCTTTAGCAGAAGTTCTGCCAAGTAGGAACCATCTTGTCCCGTAATACCTGTAATTAGCGCGCGCTTAACCATGCATGCCCCCGTTTTAAGATTTTAGTGATGTGTGGCAGACCTATTGGCTTCGAGCCGAGACGATGGTCGACAGGAACTCATCATAGTGGGCAATCGCTGTGTCTTCAGACAATGTGACACTTCTGAACCTCAGGCCGTTAGCAGCTAGACGGCGGGTCAGGTCAGGATCCCGGCTCAGGTTCTCAATTGTCTCCACCAGGAGAGCAGGATTAGCTGCGTCAACGCGAACGCCGCCGCCGGACGCGGAAATCTCAGCTGCGGTTACGCTCTCGCGATCGGTAGCTGCCACGACAGGGACCCCGGCATTAAAGTAGGATGTCAGTTTACTTGGGACGGCCATATCCTTGACATCCGGAAGTTCGTTGACGAGCAGAAATTCTGCCGCTGAGAGTGCGATCTGGAAGTCTTCGTCCGGGAGCGGATCAACAAAATCTATCTTGGTCAGCCCGGCAGCCAATTCTTCAAGCTTCCGTCTCTGGTTTCCGTCACCCATCAATACGAAGCGAAGTGGGCTACTTCGCTCTTCCGCGATACGAGCAGCATTTACGACGTTTTCAAGGCCCTGTTTCATGCCCATGTTTCCGGCGTGAAGGACCACGACCTCGTTTGGCTGCCACTGAAATCTGTCCCGCATCTCCCTTTGCCCACCCGTCGGCGCGGCGGGCAGGTGCGTCCAATTGCGGATGACTTGGACACGATCGGGTGCAACCGACAATGAGTCCACCATGAACCGCCGGAATCGATCATGGATCGCTGCAACACCATCTGCAGCCCTTAGAACTTCCGACTCGACGCGCCTCATGCTGGCGCCCATGAGACTTCCGCCGGACTTCGTTTCCACGATGCCCTGGCTGTAGATGTCCTGAACCCAAAGAGCGACCGCTGGTCGACGGCGACTGAGCTTGGCCCGCGCAATAGCCATGCCACTTGAAAACAGAGCAGGACTTACCGCAAGCACTACGTCAGGCCTCCCCCATCGTGAAAACAGAAGCCTAAGCCCGAAGCTCAATTCCATATGAACCCGGTGAAGAAGTGAGGGCTTCCGAGGGATGTAATGACGGAGTCGCTTTACAACTACACCATTCACTACGGAAGTTGATTTCCAGCCTGTAAATTCTGGGTTTCGCTTCCATTCCGGGTAGTGCGGGTAGCCGGTGAGGACCGTAACCTGGTGTCCTGCGGAGGCGAGTCCCTCTGCCAAGCTTGTAGTGTAGGGTGCGTTGCCCGTTGGCTCCGGGGCGTAGTGGAGACCAAGTATCGTGATGCGAAGTGATGAGTGATTCACAGGGCCAATGCTAGCGTGCGAAACGAGGGGGATCTGAATGGGCTTCAACAAACCAGTCAAGGTGATAGACGATTCAGGTCACCAGCCGCCGCCTACTAAAATGTCTACAATGAACCCACTGAACTGCCTGCAGGACGAAGCTCGCGGCGTACTAACATCCATATTGCCCGCGGGCACTCGCGTCGCTCTCTTGGATTTTCCAAGGCACCAGAACGCGGGTGATTCGTTCATTTGGCTTGGTGCGTTGGCCTACTTTAAACAACTTGGTGTGAGAGTTGACTATGTGGCGGATATCTTCTGCTTTGATCCCTCCGACCTAAGAAAGCGGCTCCCAAAAGGGCCGATTCTGATAACTGGGGGTGGAAACTTTGGAGATCGTTGGATGGAGCACCAAGCCTTTCGAGAGCGTATCGTCAGTGAGTTTCCTGACCGCCAGATTATTCAGCTACCGCAAAGTCTTGACTTCGAGTCAAAACGAGGGCTTGAACGCGCCCAAAGAGTTCTAAATGCTCACGAAAACCTGACGCTGATGTTTCGTCAGACTGCTGACATGGAGCGCGCAGCCAAATGGTTTCCCACTTCGCGTCACGTATATTGCCCAGACCTTGCACTCGGACTTGGTCAAATTGATCGCCCACGACAAGCGAGCTGCGACGTATTGTTATTGTTGCGAAATGACTCGGAGTCGATAACTCGACACAACCTTGATTCTTTTGCCCAGCTTGCGCATGAAGTAACCGACTGGAGATTGAGTGGAATCAGCCAACTCCTGTGGTTAGCCTACCGGCTCCCGGAGAATGTTGCGAGAGTCTTGAGTCCGTTCCGTTACACCTTGCAGAGCGTTATCGCCTGGACATATCTGCGGGCAGCGAGGCTGAATCTTGAGGCTAGCGCAAAGACGCTTTCTCGGGGTCGTGTAGTAGTTACCGACCGACTCCATGGTATGTTCCTCGGCGCCCTTCTGGGTATTCCTACCATTGCCATGGACAATGCTAACGGTAAAGTCGCTGCAATATTTAGTGACTATATGAGTAACTTCGACAACATTCATATGGTTGATTCGTTGGATGAAGCTGCCGAGAAGGCGACAGAGATACTAGTCTCCGAACAGCGATATTTGCTTCCGTGATCGGAGGGCCCGTGGCTGAAGAAGCTTTACTTACGACACCGCAGCTACGACCGAGACGACGCCGCCGGCGCATGCGGCGTGGGCCGTTGGTCGTCCTGGGTTATGGCCTAAATGTTGCAGCGACGGGCATAAGCACTATCATTGCGATTCCGCTGATGGTCTCGATTGGAGGTGTTTCTTCTTGGGGCGCGG
Organism: Paenarthrobacter sp. NPDC057355; assembly: GCF_042667405.1. Taxonomy (NCBI): domain Bacteria; kingdom Bacillati; phylum Actinomycetota; class Actinomycetes; order Micrococcales; family Micrococcaceae; genus Paenarthrobacter; species Paenarthrobacter sp. NPDC057355. The sequence continues at coordinate 133,619 of NZ_JBHVAL010000003.1, forward strand.
CGGCCGTGGGCCAGTCGATTGGCATTATCGTGACAATTGTTGTTGGCTACGGCTGGGCCCTTTCGGGACCTGCGATAGTAGCGAGAGCCTTTCCCGGCGATTATTCTACTCTGCTGACTGAGTCTAGAAGAACAAGACTCTTTCTCCTATTACCTACTCTCGCCTTGGCGGGATTGTTTTGTTACTTCCTAGTCCCTAATGGTGCTAATATATATGCTCTTTTGGGAATCGTCTCAACTGGGCTACTGGGCCTCAGGTTGAATTGGTTCTTGATTGGCAAGAGCAGGCCTTTTATTATGCTCATTGCCGAGGCGACACCCCGTTTGCTGGGAATAGCTCTCGGTCTCTATCTAATGTTCGTTTTCCGAGACATGTCTTTTGCTCTCCTCGGACAGATTGCGGGGGTTCTAGCGGGTGTCCTCGTGTGTTCGCTATGGATCCGCCGCTTTATTCGCCCCTACTCTGACCTCCCGCATCGACCTGTAAACAGACTTCGGGAAAACCTACTCGAGCATCGGTTCGGCATGGCCGCGGCCATTGTTTCAGCAATATACAGTAGTGGTCCGCTTCTGATGTTGGGTTACACCTCGCCTTCATCGGTCGGCCCCTATGCCGTGATGGATCGACTTTCTAAGCAGATGTTCACCGCAGCTTCCCCCCTTGTAGATGCCCTACGGGGTTGGGTGCCGCACCGTGACGGCGTCGTCAGGCGCAGTCGAGCTCGTGCCACTTTGCTTGGCTCACTGATTGCTTCCGCCGCAGCTGCGGGGGTCCTTGCTCTGTGGGGTTCGACGTTCGTGAACATCCTTAGTGCAGGACAGGTACATCCAGATGGGTGGGCCGCCCTTCTGTTCGGACTAACGTTCGCCTTGTCGATATTTTCCATGGTCTTAGGACAAGTCGTCCTGGTCTCACTGGACATGACAAGACAGCTTTTTCACAACGGACTCATTGGTTCTGTAATTGGATTGCTACTTGTTGTACCCATGAGTCTCATTCTCGGGATGCACGGTGTGTTCGCTGCCCTCTGCTGCGGCCACATAGTCGTAATTTCTTGCAATACGATCGCCTTCAAGAGATCTTTACGGGAGTCAATAAGATGAAAATAGGACGAAGCAGGCCGCGGACGGTGTCTAATTCCATAGCCTCGGCGGGAAAGTGGGCCAGCAACGATGTTGACAGGCCTGCGCCTACTACGCCTGCTACGAGGGTAATTCCTCTTTCCGAGGCTCCAGGGGAGCGGGAGGCATGGAACAGGTCTTCTTCGGTAATGTACCTGTGGGCGGTGGCGGAGCGCCTATTCGTCACAAATTCGTGGCAGCCTAGTTCAAAGCTGCGGACCGCAATCCTTCGTCTTTTTGGTGCTGATATTGGGGCGGGGGTTATCTTTCGACCTCGCACCAGAGTTGCGTTTCCATGGAAGCTGGTCATTGGAGCGAACTCGTGGATAGGCGAAGGTGTGTGGATCCATAACCAGAATCACCTGACTATTGGAGCAAATGCAGTTATTTCTCAGGACACATTCCTTACAACTGGAAGTCATGCGCTTAGGAGGGATATGGCACTCATAACCAGTCCTATTGTCATCGAAGATGGGGTATGGGTGACTTCGCGTTGTGTTGTGCTCGGTGGATCTCGCATCGGTACTTCGGCCGTAATAGGTCCAAATTCAGTGGTGAAAGGTGAAATCCCGCCCAACACAATTTGGTCCGGGAATCCACTAGCAGAGCAAGGGGTCCGATTTCCTGCCGCCTTGAAGGAAAAGGGACTGTCTTGAGAATTCTTCAAGTAGTAACGTTACTGACACCTGACAACGCCTACGGTGGCCCTCTCAGAGTAGCTGTAAATCAGGTCCGTGAGCTGCGAGCTCAGGGTCACGAAGTTGACCTAGTAGCCGGCGTGTCTGGATTCCCCCGAACACCGGAGACGGTCGATGGGGTGGAGATTCGCCTCTTTCCGGTCGCAAATTTGGTGCCAGGCACGGGTTTCGCCGGACTCTTTTCTTGGAGGATGCTTTGCCACCTGATCGTCAACATGGGGACCTATGATGTCGTTCACGTTCATCTGGCGCGTGACCTTGTTACTCTCCCAGCCGCTGCCCTAGCTTTACTGTGGCGTAGAGCCTACGTTTTGCAGACTCACGGAATGATAGATGCTTCAGATCGTCGGTTGGCGAAGGTTCTGGACTTTTTCATCACCAGAGCCGTTGTGGGTCGAGCAAAGGCGGTCCTGTATCTTACCGAGTTAGAAAAGGACTCGTTAGCATCGCTATTCGCTTTGTCTTCGACTACCTTAGTTCCACTTCCAAACGGCGTCCCTCTGCCTCAGTGTCGCGGAACAAAGTCTGGGGTCCTAGATGTCTTGTATCTAGCGCGGCTTCAAGCGCGCAAGCGGCCCATGGAGTTTCTCAGAGCAGCAAAAGAGATTGGGCCGGGAATGTCCGAAACTACCACGCGGTTCTCATTGGTAGGGCCAGATGAAGGCGAAGGCAATAGCGTCAAAGCTTTCATCGCAGCCTTGCCGAAGTCGCCGCCAGTGGTACTTGAAGGGCCTCTAGGTCCTGACGAGACGCTAACTCGCATGGAATCGGCTGCTATATACGTACTTCCGTCAGTGGACGAGCCGTTTCCAATGTCAGTCCTCGAAGCAATGTCGGTTGGCCTTCCTGTGGTCATCACTAAATCGAACGGACTGGCGCCGTTTGTTGAACGTCATGCGGCCGGGATCGTCATTGATGTAAACGAGGGTGCGCTTGCGGCACCGCTTAAGATGCTGATGCAAGACGCTGAATTGCGAGAGCGTATGGGAGAGAATGCCCGTCGCGCAGCGTCTGAACACTTCTCAATTGCAGCTGTTACCAAGCGACTTTATTCTACTTATATGGATGTCGGTGAATCTACTAGAGGAATTCGTCGTTCTAGGATTGGTACCGACTCATGACTGTTCGCTTTGCGGTTCTGGCACACGATGATGCTGAAATGCTACGGTTACTATGCCTGAAACTTCAGCCATTTTCTGTTTGGGTTCATTTGGACAAGTCGGTCCCCATGGGTCGATATATTGCTTCCGCCAACGGGCCGATGCCAAGTAACGTGGTGTTCGTTTCGCGGCGGTACAGTGTCAATTGGGGCGGATTCTCGGTCGTGCGGGCGATGAACTCGTGTGCCAGTGCCGCCATTCAGCATGCAGAGCCTGATGATTACGTTGTGTTTCTTAGCGGCCGCTGTTATCCGATACGACCAGTTACGGAATTGGCGGAGCTCCTGTCCAAGAGCGCTGGGCAGCAGTTCGTACGGGCGTACAGGCTCGATTGGCAAACCTCGTCATGGCACGTGGATCGCTACGCTCGTAGGCATTGGTTTGACCTGCCCTTCCCACGAGGGACGCGAAAGATCGTGAAGCGCCTCACGCGGTATACGGTGAAAAAATTCACTACCTGGCCGCCGCCGCGGCCGACGAGCTTGAAAGTGGTTGCTGGCTCTCAGTGGATGGCGTTGACCGCTGAATGTGCGCGCGACGCCTTATCGGCCCTTGAGACGACGGAGTATGCGGTATTTCGCAATGCATTCGCTCCGGATGAAATGGCAATTCAGACATTTGTTTACAACTCGAAGTGGGCATCTTGTGTTAGTTCAGGTGGACCTGAAGCTCTTCCTGGCGAGGACATATCTAGCCTTCCGAACTTCCACTACCTGAGACCCGCTCTGGAAGGCCTAGCCACGGAAGGCGATTTCTACGCTGCCAAGTTGAGCGGTGCTTTTTTCCTACGAAAACTTGATTCAAGTTCCCCTGTACTAGAAATTATTGATGCCTCTTTGAAGTCGTCCACAGCCGACGAAAAAGGCGGTTCTTCCTCAATGTAACCCTATGTGTAGCTGGGTTCCGACATGCGTAAAGGCTTGGGGAGCAGGGCTCGAACATTCCGCTCTTTGAGCGCATCTTCGGCTAGCCTCTGTTGCTCGTTGACTGATCCGGCGGTTTCCACGACGGATGCAGGCCTGCTGTGAACACTTATGCCGCTGTAGGATGACGTCCGAGTCCACACTCCGTCTCCTCAACTGAGGCGGAGCGTCGAGGCGCGAAGGGCCGTTCTGTCTTTGCAAGCCTGTGGGAGCGCAAGTGTAAGGGTCACCAAAGGTGGTTTTGCGGGTTGGCCCGAGAACGTGACCGGCTGGAGAGTGCGGCTGAGACATGAACTCTCAGGCGCACGTGACAGCCGGTATGATGACTATGACAAGTTTGGAAATACCGCCATTCGGGCGTCTAGTTCGCAAGCCGGCCTAGGATTGACGCAGGGGGATTTACGTTGGATTTACGCGACTACGGCCGGGTACTTCGTCGAAACTGGCTCGTTATCGTCGCCCTGACGATGGTTGGTTTGTTGGTAGGTGGCGCATCGGCGCTATTGGCTCAGCCTACGTATACTGCGGAAGCCAAGTTGTTTGTGGCCATTCAAGGCTCGGGAAGTGTTTCGGAGCTTCAGCAGGGAAACACGTTTAGTCAGGCGCGAGTTCAGTCATACGTAAAGACTGTGACCAGTCCCATCGTCCTTCAGCCCGCCATCGAATCTTTGGGGCTTGATGAGAACGTTGATGATTTATCGCGTCGTGTTAAGGCCAGTACGGAGCTGAATACGGTCATCATCAACGTGTCCGCGAGTGACAGGTCGCCCGTTCAAGCAGCGGCCATTGCTCAGGCGATTGCAAACAGTTTGGTTCAAGCTGTAGATACCTTGGAGCGGCCCAAGGCCGGGGGCACGTCTCCTGTGAGCCTGTCAATCATTACTCCAGCGCAGGCACCCACCGCACCGTCCGCTCCCAACACCAGGGTAAACATAATTCTCGGCCTTGTGATAGGCCTCGCACTCGGAATCGGGGCAGCTGTGCTCCGAGGCAAGCTTGACAGTCGAATTCGTGGTGAAGCGGATCTCCGTCGGGTGACGGAATCGCCGCTCCTCGGGGGCATCGCATTCGACGCGGACGCTACCCGGAAGCCTCTACTTACCCAAACCCCGGCGCAAAGTCCGCGGGCTGAGTCCTTCCGGCAGCTCAGAACGAATCTGCAGTTCGCCAATGTTGCGGGCCACGCAAAGACAGTTCTAGTCTCATCCTCCCTTCCGTCCGAAGGCAAAAGCACGACTGCAACGAACCTCGCTATCGCCCTGGCACAGGCTGGACAAGCCGTGTGCCTCATTGACGCTGACCTAAGGCGCCCAATGGTCAGCGAATATCTAGGGTTGGATCGAAATGTTGGGCTCACGACCTGTCTAGTGGGCCAGGCCGACGTTAACGACGTTCTGCAACCTTGGGGTGAAGAGAACCTCTTTGTCGTCACATCTGGCCAGATACCTCCGAATCCGAGCGAACTTTTGGGTTCCGATGAGATGAAGTCGCTGATCCTCCGCCTTGAAAACGCTTTTGACACCGTTGTTATTGATGCGCCTCCTCTGTTGCCCGTAACCGACGCTGCGGTCCTGTCGCAACATGTTGGGGGAGTGGTGATGGTAGTTGCGGCACAACAAACGAGGTCGCAAGATCTCCAGAAATCGCTAAACGCATTGGAGCTTGTTCAGGCGAACCTTCTCGGTGTCATTCTGAACCGCTTGCCGGTAAAAGGGCCGGACGCATACGCCTATAGCTACTACAACACCGCTGAATCGCAGTCGGCTTCTACGCGTGGAGAGAGTGCTGCACCCCAGATTTCTTCTTCTGGAAACACGCCCGCTGAGGACTCGTATCGGCCCGCGAGAGTGTTGCCGCGGTCCAGGTAACTTCGCGGAGGTGGGGGGCGGGCGCGCCTCATGGCCAGAGCGTGTTGGTGCGCCGGAATGCCATCGCCGAGGCTTCTAAACTGAATCGCAAGCCACAATCCCAAGAGTAACCTTGTTGCTAGAACTTTCCGAGGAGTTACATGCGCGCCGATAATAAGCCAAGCATCGGTGAGCCTGTCCTTTTCACCTACGGCCTACTAGGCCTGTGCCTGATATCGCCAACCCTCCTATTTGCCCTGACTAATTCAAATGCGAGCCAACCGGATGGCATCGGCTTTATATTAATAATAGTGCTGGCGGGCGTCAGGATTTCTTGGATAATAAGCTCATCTTATCGGCACTTGTATGAAATGATTTTTTGGTTATTTACCTATGTTTTCATGGGTGTCGCACCTTTTGTGCAGTCTAGGGCAGATTTTTGGCCCGGTACAACGCCTGGAATAAATCTCGCTTTCTTGGAGCCTGCGATAACTGCGACGATTATTGGTTGCCTGTTTGTTATCGCTGGCAGTTGGTTGGCAGGAAAGCGCACTATTTCGTATCTTCCCAGTGGTGTTTCTATTTCAACACTTCGATCAAACATTCTCGCCGGCGTCGCATTATTGTTTTCGACGTTCTATGTCAGTCGAATGGGGCTTTCCACTTTCCTAGAGAGTCGAGTTGCCTTTGCGCGCGTGCGCGCGGGTGTTTGGCCGGAGGAGACGGTGAATGCGATCGTGCTTGCCGCTTCGAGCATGACATTGCTCGTGGCCTTCCTGGCTCAGATGCAACTCCGTGCGGCTCGGCGATCGCAAGGCCTGCCCGGGCCGCGGCTCCTGCCGTTCGTGTTGCTCGTCACTCTGCTTTATACGGTCAATCCGCTTAGTAGCCCAAGGTATGTTTTCGGTACAGTGGCCCTGGCTGTCTTGGCTTCCCTTGGAGTACTTGCGACTGTTGGCCGTTTTCGATTAGTGACTGCTTCAGCGCTTTTTGGGCTGGTGGTTCTTTTTCCTGCCATGGATGCATTTCGATACACAACCACCGGGGAAGTGCAGACTGAGGATCCTCTGAAGTCCATGACAAGTGGCGACTTCGATGCTTTCGCCCAGCTCATTAACACGTTTGAATACGTGCAGAGCGAGGGCATTACGTGGGGAAGGCAGCTGCTGGGGGTTGTCCTTTTTTGGGTTCCTCGATCTTTGTGGCATGACAAGCCGATAGATACCGGGACGCTTCTCGCAAACTACAAGGGTTATCACTTTGATAATCTTTCGGCTCCCGTCTGGGCTGAGCTCTTCATCAATGGAGGGTGGATCTTGCTGGTTTCCGTCATGTTTTTCTTGGGTTATGTTTTCAGAGTATTAGATCGGAAAGCGGAGAGTATCCTTTCGGTATCCTCTGCACCACCCCTCCTTGGCTGCATTATTCCTTTTTACCTCCTGATTATTCTTCGGGGCTCACTGCTCGCGGCCATGGCTTACTTCGCCGTTATTATGGTATGCGCTCTATTCGTGATGGAGCGCCGGGCCAAGAGTTCTGGCCCTATACATAGCCTGGGATCGGCGCGCATTCGCTAGGTGCTGATGCTCGTAATGAAGTCGTCGAGGCAGGGTGGTTCTGCTGGCGAAACATGCTAGGATGCCCTTTGACTGTCGTCGAATCTAACCATGAGTTCTTAGTTGCGCATCGTACGCAACTGGAGCAGGTCTCGTTGCGCGGTCATGTCGGTGCCCATTGTCTGCGGCATCGGCTCAGGCTGGGACATTGAATGTATCTGCGGATCTAGCTAGCCAAGCATCCAAAAATGAATAGGGCTTTCAACCCACCCGCTCCATCCCGAACTCCTCCACGCGCCTGCCCACACCCAGAAGCTCCGCGATCGCGGCAATAGTGCGCTCCGCAGCCAGGCCATCCCCATACGGGTTCACCGCATTCGCCATGGCCTCAAAGTGGGAAGAGTCGTGGAGCAGCCGGCTCACCTCGGCCACGATCCGCTCTTCGTCCGTGCCGATTAGTGCCACTGTCCCGGCTTCCACGGCTTCGGGGCGTTCGGTGTTGTCGCGCATCACCAGGACGGGCTTGCCTAGGCTCGGGGCTTCTTCCTGGACACCACCCGAGTCCGTAAGAACCACATGGGCAAGGGAGAGCATCCGGGTGAACTCGCCGTACGCCAAGGGTTCCGTGACCAGAACATTCGGCTTGCCCTCCAAAGACGGAAGCACAGCCTCACGGACCACAGGGTTCTTGTGCGCCGGCAGGACGATCGTCAGCTCGGGCTCGGCGTCGGCAATGCGCGCCAGCGCCCGGCCAACCCCGCGCATGGCGTCACCCTGGTTCTCGCGGCGGTGCGTCGTCACCAACAACGCACGCCGGCCACTGGAAGCAAGAGACTCCAATGCAGGATCAGAGAACGGCACCTGCTTGTCCACCGTAGTCAGCAGTGCGTCGATCACCGAGTTACCAGTCACCACGATGTCCGCGGCTGACACACCCTCGGCCAGCAGGTTTGCCCGGCTGGTGCTGGTAGGTGCCAGGTGCAGGGATGCGATCTGGCTCGTGATCTTGCGGTTCGCTTCCTCCGGGAAGGGGGAGAGCAGGTTCCCGCTGCGGAGTCCGGCCTCAACGTGGACCACGGGAATGCCGTGATAAAAGGCTGCGATGGCGCCGGCGGTGGAGGTAGTGGTGTCGCCCTGGACAATCACCGCGTCCGGCCGGCCGGACGCAAACAGGGAGTCGAGCCCGCTCATGGTTCGGGTCATGATGTCCGTAAGGGATTGTCCGGGCTGAAGGATGTTGAGATCGTGGTCCGGGGTGATGCCGAACAATTCATTGACCTGGTCCAGCATTTCCCGGTGCTGTCCGGTAACCGTCACCACGCACTCAAACAGTTCCGACTCCATCAGTGCGCGCACAATCGGTGCCATTTTGATGGCTTCAGGCCGCGTCCCAAAAATAGGCATGATGGTGTGCACGTATTACCCCCATAAAGACCGGCCCGAAGGCACCAGAAACTAGTGCAATCCTAGCCGCTGAAAATCAGGTAAAAGTCACCAGAACCCTTAGCATTCCGGGCGAATCCAGACATCCAAAAGCCCACCGGTTTCCACCACGAAACGCCACAGCCACCCAGCGGGGGAGAGTTGCGGTTCGGTGCCCACCATGCGCACGTCGGCAGGGATGCATTGCTTCATCAAAGTCCCGGCCCTGAGCACGTGATAATCGGAGGTCACCACGGTCACCGACTTCCACCCGCGCTCCGCGGCGAGGTCCCTCAGGCGGGCAGCTTCGCCACGTGTGTTCAGCGGATCCGGACGGAAGCAGTCAAGGTGAGCATCGCCGTCGTGCGTTTTGCAGTAGTCATCCGAACCGGCATTGGCGGGCAGGCCCGTGGTGACCACCACCAGGTCCGGAATGTCCAACTGCTCCCGCAAAGACAAGCCCACCGGGAGCCGCTCGTCGCTCATCCCGCCCAACACCACAATGGCGTCGGTCCGTTGGGGAGTGGCTTGGGGTGGGTTATGGAAGAGCTGGTAGGCCCCCATCAGCCACAGCAGCCCGGCGAGCACGCCGGCAATAAAAGTCCAGGCAACCTTCCGTCGAAATGTCACCGGGTATCGACGTCTTCGAACACCAGGAACGTCTGCGTATCCAGGATGCCCTCCATGGACTGCAGCTGGTCGAAGATCACGCGGCGAAGATGGATGTTGTCGGTGGCGCGGACGAGGAGGATGACGTCGAAGTCGCCGCCCACCAAGGCAATGTGGTGGATCTCCGGGATGGCCCGCAGCTGCTCCTTCAGCTCACGCCACGAATGCTGCTGGACCTTCAACGTCACGTATGCGGAGGAGCGCAGGCCGGCTTTGATGGGATCCACCAGTGCCGTGAACTTGGTCAGCACGCCCTCGCCGGTGAGCCGGGCAATCCGCGTATAGGCATGGGCGCGGCTGATGTGCACGTTCTCCGCCACCTGCGTAATGGACATGCGACCGTCGGTGGTGAGCTCACGGATGATGTCCCGGTCCACACTGTCCAGCGGTACGGCGGTCTGCTCCGCCTCCGTCTCACTCAAAGCAGGCTCCAATTCGTCTACGGCACAGGCGCGTAACCCAGCTCACAATTGCAATTCGTCTCTCAGAATACCCAGTTTAGGCAAGGGCTTCCATGATTCGGCGGAAAGCTGGATACGAAACTTCGCCGGGGAACATACTGGAAGCACATAGTGGCTAGAGAAGGACGGACCAATGACGATCCATGCAGACCACTCTGCGCCGGAAACGGCCGTGGAGGACCAGGCTGCTGACGTTCGGACAAAATTCGGCATCAGCGTAGAGGACTACATGCTCCCCGCCCGGCACCAGATCCAAATGGTGAACCCGGACGGCACCCTCCGCCCGCACGACGAGCAAGGCACCGAACCCGGCCACGAGTACCCCACGCCCAGCGATGCTGAACTGATGGCCGCTTACGAGCAGCTCGTCGTCGGACGTCGCGTCAACGACCAGAACTCAGCGCTGGTCCGGCAGGGCCGCATGGCCGTCTACCCCTCAAGCCACGGCCAGGAAGCCTGCCAAGTGGCAGCCGCCATGTGCCTCAAGGAAGGCGACTGGCTGTTCCCCACCTACCGTGACGCCGTCGCTGTCATGACCCGCGGCGTGGACCCGGTAGAGGTAATGACCATCTTCCGCGGCGACTGGCACGGCGGGTACGACCCCAAAGAACACAACGTCGGCATCCAGTGCACGCCGCTGACCACCCAGCTGCTGCACGCGGTCGGCGTCGCCCATGCCGCAAAGCTGCGCGGTGAAGACACCGTAGTGATGGCCATGTGCGGCGACGGTGCCACCAGCGAAGGCGACTTCCACGAAGCACTGAACTTTGCCGCCGTCTTCCACCTGCCGGTGATCTTCTTCGTGCAGAACAACAAGTACGCCATCTCTGTCCCGCTCAGTCACCAGTCCGTGGCGCCGTCGCTGGCCCACAAGGCCGTTGGTTACGGCATGGCTGGTGAGCGCGTGGACGGCAACGACCTCGTCGCGCTGCTCGCCGTCATGGACCGTGCGGTGAAGCTGGCGCGCGAAGGTTCCGGACCGCTGCTGATCGAGGCCCACACCTACCGCATGCAGGCCCACACCAACGCCGACGACGCCACCCGCTACCGCCCGGACAGCGAAGTCGCCGAGTGGCAGGCCAAGGACCCGCTCACCCGCATGAAGGCTTATCTGTCTGACAAGGGCCTGTTGGATGACGCAGCGTCGGAGCGCATCGCAGAGCATGCGGAAGACGTTGCCACCCAGCTCCGCGAAGGCCTGGGCGAGGACGTGCCGGTACAGCCGCTGGACCTCTTCAAATACGTCTTCGACAAGCAAACGCCGCAGTTGAAAGAACAGTCTGAGCTGCTGGCCAGCGAACTTGCCCGCGAGGAGAGCGCAAAATGACCATCACCACGTCCGTGAACGGAAACGTCAGCGCCGCAACCGCCAGCGCCGCCGCTTCCGCAGCCGCCACCGCCGAGGCAAGCGGCCCGCAGAGCCTCACCATGGCCAAGGCACTGAACACCGCGATGGCCGACGCCATGCGCGCCGACTCCTCGGTCCTGGTCTTCGGCGAAGACGTCGGAATGCTCGGCGGAGTCTTCCGCATCACCGACGGCCTTATGGCCGAATTCGGCGAACAGCGCTGCTTCGACACCCCGCTCGCGGAGTCCGGCATCGTCGGCATGGCAGTGGGCATGGCCATCAACGGCATGCGCCCCGTCATCGAAATGCAGTTCGACGCGTTCGCCTACCCGGCCTTCGAGCAGATCGTCAGCCACGTCGCCAAGATGCACAACCGCACCAAGGGCAAGCTCAAAATGCCCATGGTCATCCGTGTTCCTTACGCGGGCGGCATCGGGGGAGTGGAGCACCACTGCGACTCCTCCGAGTCCTACTACGCCCACACCGCCGGCCTGAAGGTCTACACCCCGGCCACCGTCGCCGACGGTTACCGCATGCTCCGCGAAGCCATCGACTCCGATGACCCCGTGATGTTCATGGAACCCAAGAAGCTGTACTGGTCCAAGGACCAGGTGGACTTGGGTGCCTTGCGCGCAGAGCACGACGCCGGGACCTCCACAGAGGGCCGCGCGGCTGTCGCCCGTCCCGGCACGGACGCCACGCTCATCGCGTACGGTCCGTCCGTTCCCACCGCGCTCGCAGCCGCCGCTGCCGCCGCCGAAGAAGGCCGCTCGCTCGAAGTCATCGATGTCCGCACCATCGTCCCCTTCGACGACGAAACCGTCTGCGCGTCCGTACGGAAGACGGGACGCGCCGTCGTGATCGCTGAGGCCCATGGCTTCGCGTCCGTGTCCTCCGAAATCGTGGCCCGGGTCCAGGAACGCGCCTTCCACTACCTGGCCGCGCCGATCCTCCGGGTCACCGGCTTCGACGTCCCGTTCCCGTCTCCCAAGTTGGAGCACTACTACCTGCCAAGCGTCGACCGCATCCTCGACGCCGTCGACGACCTTCAGTGGGAGGACTAACCATGAGCTCAGATATGCAGGTATTCCGTCTGCCCGACCTCGGTGAAGGGCTCACCGAAGCCGAACTCGTCAACTGGCTCGTGGCTGTGGGGGACCAGGTCAAAGTGGACCAGCCCATCGCCGAAGTCGAGACCGCCAAGTCCATGGTTGAGGTGCCCTCGCCTTACGCAGGCACCGTCGCCGAACTGCACGGGGAGGCCGGTCAAACGCTCGACGTCGGCAAGCCGCTGATCTCGATTGCTCGCGTGGGTGCGGGGTCGGGTTCGGGTCCGGCTGCTGACTCGGTGCCGGCTGCCGCGGCTGCTTCTGCTGCCGCTCCGGCTGCCGCCGCTCCGGCGGCTGCTGATGATGCTGTGTCTACTGGTGTGGTTGCCTCGGCCGAGGTATCCGCAGCTGCCGAGACGTACCGGACCGAGGAGAAGGCCGGCTCGGGGAACGTGCTCATCGGCTACGGCACCCCTGGGGGAGCCACGGGTGGCCGGACCCGGCCGCGGAAGGCGAGTGTCGCCGTCGTCGAGCCTGCTGCGGTTCCCGAGGTGTCGCTTGAGCCGGCTGTTGCCGGGACCCGCATCCCGGGCAAGCTCAGTGCTGTCATCTCGCCGCTGGTACGGAAGATGGCCCGCGACCACGGTGTTTCGCTGGATGCGATTGAAGGCTCGGGTGCCAGTGGGCTGATCATGCGCCGGGATGTTGAGGCTGCGATTTCCGCGCCGGAGGCTCCCGCTGCTGCCCCTGCTCCTGTTGCTGCGTCCGCTCCGGTTGCCGAGGGCTCCGTTGATGGCCGGACCGGGTTGGCTGTGTCGGCGCGGACTCCTGTTCGGGGAGTGCGCAAGGCCGTGGCGGCGAACATGACGCGCAGCCGTTCGGAGATCCCCGAAGCAACCGTGTGGGTGGACGTTGATGCCACGGCATTGCTGGAGATGCGCGCCGAACTGAAGAAGCGCGCGCCGCACGAAACCCCCGGTCTGCTGGCTTTCATCGCCCGTTTTGTCACGGCTGGGTTAAAGAAGTACCCGGCCCTGAACACGCGCTTTGAAACAGCTGCCGACGGTTCACAGGAGATCGTGGGCTTCGATGGCATCAACCTAGGATTCGCTGCCCAGACCGACCGCGGACTCGTGGTCCCGTCTGTACGCAATGCCCACACGATGAGCGCCCGCGAACTGGACGCGGAGATCCGGCGACTCACCGCCGTCGCGCGTGACGGAAAGGCGACCCCGACGGAACTGGGCTCGGGCACCTTCACGCTGAACAACTATGGTGTGTTCGGCGTCGACGGTTCGGCGGCGATCATCAACTATCCCGAGGTCGCGATGCTCGGAGTAGGCCGGATCATCGACAAGCCCTGGGTGGTCAACGGCGAGTTGGCCGTCCGCAAGGTGACCGAGCTGACCCTGGCCTTCGACCACCGCGTGTGCGACGGCGAAACCGCAGCGGGCTTCCTCCGCTACGTAGCCGACGCAATCGAAAACCCCGGCGGCGCCCTCGCGGACATGTAGCACCCTCGCTCACATCCCCCGGGCTTGAACCGAACCCTCGCTCACGTCCCCCGGGCTTCAACCCAACGCTCGCTCACGTCCCCCGGGCTTGAACCGAACCCTCGCTCACGTCCCCCGGGCTTGAACCGAACCCTCGCTCACGACCCGCGACTGAACACGTGAAAAGGACCCCGACCTTGAACAGCCGGGGTCCTTCCGCTTAAGTCCCAGCGTCAGTGCTTGAAGTCTGCCGAGATCTCGGCGAGCGTGCGCCCCTTGGTCTCGGGAGCGAGCCATTGCGAGAGGATTGCGCCGAGGAATGCGACGACGGCGGCCACCACCATGCTGGGGCCCATGCCGATGTTGGCGATCGCCCACGGCAGGGCGAAGGTGCCGAGGGCGGCGCCGATGCGGCTGAAGGCCGCGGCGAAGCCCATGCCGACGCCGCGGAGGTGGCCGGGGAAGACCTCGGCCGGATAGACCTGGGTCATCGTGGTGTAGCCGGCGTTGAAGAAGGAGAAGGCCAGGAACAGGGCCAGAACCAGGATGGCTGGTGCGTCCGCCCAGACTCCGATGACCAGCAGGATTCCAGCACAGAGCCACTGCCCCGGGACCGTGAGGATCCGGCGGCCGAGCCTGTCGATCAGCAGCACCGTGGTGACGACACCAGCGGCCGCGAGTGCGGACAGGCCGACTCCGCCAGCCCAGCCGCCGCCGAAGCCAAACTGGTGAAGTACCTCGTCCGCGAACGTGGCTATGGCGAAGTAAGGAGTGACCGCGCAGAACCAAAAACCTGCGGTGAATAGGGTGGTTCGCCAGTACTGCCTCGAGAAGAGCATTCCAAAGGAGGCGTTCTTGATTTTGGTCCTGCTCTGCGCCGCCTGGGCTTCCTGGACCATCCTCAGATTGATCTCTTCGGTGATGCTGTCGTGCATCTGCGGCGATTCGATGTATTTGCGCGCGACCGCGAGCGCTTCGTCGCGCCGCCCCTTCGTAATGAGCCAGCTGGGCGATTCGGGGAGGCCGATGCGGGCGACGAACAGGACGGCGGCGAGTATCGTGCTAGTGCCGATGACGATGCGCCACGGTGTGCCGGCGTCGTGCAGCACCGTGCCGATGATGAACGCCATCATGAAGCCGATGTACCAGGCGATCAGAGTCAGTCCGAGCAGCCGCCCGCGGAGCTTGGGTGGGGAGAACTCTGAAAGCAACGGTCCGCCGATTGAGTACTCGCCGCCGATCGCGACACCCATGAAGAACCGGATGATGGCCAGCTGGATCACGGCGCCGTCTCCGGAGGTTACGAAGAACTGGGCAGCTGAGGCGGCCAGGAACAGGCCCATGTCCACGAGGAACATGGGCTTACGTCCGAACTTGTCAGCAGCCCACCCGGCAATCGGGGAGCCGACAAAGATGCCAACCAGCGGACCTGCAGCGATCAAACCCAGGGACAGCGCATCGAGCTGGAGATCTGAACGCATGAGTCCGGTGACGGGGCCGATGATTCCGAGGATGTAACCGTCGAGGAACATCCCGCCGATGAAGACTGCGACCAGCCGAAACATGAAGCGGCGTTTGAACGTGGAGCTGGTCTCTTTTGGTACGGGGGCGTCGACGGCGGCCGTCGTCTTGGTCGGGTGGATCATGGAGGTGTGTTCCCTTCTGGCTTCAGCGAAAAACGCTGACGGCACCAGAGCGCCGTTTTCTAGACGTGCGGACAGTCGCAGACCTTAGCGACCTGTGGAGGAGGCCAGCTGGTTCGAGGCCAGCCAATGCGGCCGTGCGGTCCCTGAGAGGTGCTTCCAGCGGCTGAGTTACCGCTCTTCTTCATCAAGTGGGGTCAGCCAAAAAATGTGACATACGACTCATATATCAGAACTCTAGGGGTGTGGTCCGCCTGGGTCAAGGCCTTGAAGTTAATTTGTCGCTTGAGTCCCGGAGGTTGCAGGAACCCGCCGCTGCAGGTCTGTAGAGGCCGCGGCTCCGCCACGGAATCCCTGACGTCAGGCACTTCTTTGCAATAAGGCCTGTTCAGACGCCGTGTAATGCATTACACTCAGACAAGTGAGTGGGCCGAAAACTGTCGGTTAACTGGTGTAAAGCAGGTTCGATCCCTGCCCCTGCTGCGTTGATTCGTCAAGGCAGCAGGAGAGAACCCGGCGGTGACAAAATGCCTACTCGCGTGAACTGAAAAGTGGCGGCGGGCCGGAGAGTTTCGGTTACCTCTGTTAAAGGACCCAAGGGCCGCGGGTTCGAGTCCCGCCCGGACGTGTTCCGGTAGCTCAGTTGGTAGAGCTTTGGGCAACTCCGGACTCGCAAACATGCCCGCCGCCACTTTTCCCTCAACGAAAGGACCGCTGTGGCTGATGCATTGAACGCCATTAACCTAAGGGCTGTGCCCCAGTCGCAGCCCACTGATTCCCGTCAGGTGCCCAACCAGGGCGGCGGATACACATTTACGGTCGAACCGCTCGAGCGCCTGCGGCGCTTTCTTGTGCTGGGTACCGACGGCGGCACCTACTACGGTTCCGAGCGTGAACTCACGCTGGAAAACGCCGATGTCGTGCTCGGCTGGGCGCGTGAGAAAACCCTCGAGCTCGTGGACGAGGTTGTCGCGATCTCCTCTGCCGGCCGCGCGCCTCGAAACAACCCTGCGTTGTTCTGCCTTGCCGCAGCAACAGCATTGGGCGATGTGGAGGGGCGGCAGGCTGCGTTGGCGGCGCTGCCCAAGGTGGCCCGCACGGGAACCCATCTCTTCATCTTCGCGGGCTATGTGGAGCAATTCCGTGGGTGGGGCCGAGGCCTTCGCCGCGCGGTTGCCGATTGGTACCTGTCCAAGCCAGTTGACGAGGTTGCGTACCAGGCGGTGAAGTACCGGCAGCGTGGCGGTTGGTCGCACCGGGATCTACTCCGTCTTGCGCATCCTTCCACTGCGGAAGCGGACCGGAAGCAGCTCTTCGACTGGATCTGCGGTCGGAGCGCCGATGGTCCTGAGCTTGTTGAGGGCTTCGAGAAGGCGCACAAGGCGTCAACAGCGGCCGAATGGGTGGACCTGTTGGGGGACTACCAGCAGTTGTCGTGGGAGATGTTGCCCGACGCCGCCCTGCGCGAGCCTGCCGTGTGGTCAAAGCTGCTGGCCAACGGCCTTCCGCAGACGGCGCTGATGCGGCAGCTTCCCAGGCTGACGCGCCTTGGGGTGTTGGAGCCTATGTCTGAAACGCTCGACGCCGTTACTCGCCAGCTCACGGACAGCAGCCGCTTGCAGAAGGCCCGGGTTCACCCGATCAACGTGCTGGTGGCTGCCCGGACTTACGCTTCGGGCTCTTCGGCCCGGGGAAGGTCCTCGTGGGAGCCTGTGGGTCAGGTTGTGGATGCCTTGGACGCTGCCTTCTATGCGTCCTTTGCCACTGTGCGGCCGGCGAACAAGCGGACGTTGCTTGCGTTGGACGTCTCCGGCTCCATGACCATGCCGATTTCAGGTCTGCCCATCACAGCGCGGGAAGTTTCTGCGGCGATGGCGTTGGTCACGGCGGCAACAGAGCCGAAGACCATCACGCTTGGCTTCACCGGATCTTCGGTGGGTGCGAAGACGGGTTTGTTCCAGCGCAACGAGCGGATCGATGGGATTTCGCCTTTGCCGATCTCGCCCCGCCAGCGGCTGGACGATGTCCTGGGTACGGTGTCAGGCCTGCCGTTCGGCGGTACGGACTGCGCGTTGCCCATGCTGTGGGCTCTCGCGAACAAGGTTCAGGTGGATACGTTCGTCATCTACACCGACAACGAGACCTGGGCTGGCCGGGTCCATCCGCACGAGGCTCTGCGTCAGTACCGGGACTGGTCGGGTATTGACGCTCGGCTCGCCGTGGTGGGTCTGACGGCTACGGATTTCACCATTGCTGACCCTTCGGATCCCGGCATGTTGGACATTGCAGGCTTCGATGCCTCGTTGCCCACGTTGCTGAGCGACTTTTCGGCCCGTGTCATCTGATCCGGTTGTCCAACAGGCCCGCGAGCATCACCGCCGCGCTGCCGATGCCCTTGCCCTGGCGGAAAGGCATCGGCAGCAGCGGGATGCGTTCATTCGCCGTGCCCGGCAAGAGGACCCCGTCCGGTGGTCGTACAGTGCGTTGGCAGCCGCCGTCGGGTGTAGCAAGGAATTGATCGCTGCCATCATCAAGGGCCGCGCCTAGGGCTCCGCCTGGCAGAGCTGCAAGACCCCGATTCGTTCGGGGTCTTTTGCATTTAACCACCCCATTCCGCCGTCCAGGGGATGCCGTGACCTCAGTCACCTTCGTGCGTAAGCGCGTCACGTAGTGGCGTCAGGCCTCTCTCAATAGGTGGCAAGGGCATCGGATCATGACCCGCAACCCGGGAATGTGCGGGTCATATCTGACGCCTGGCCCCTTCGAATGCAGATTACGAATCAAGGAACTACATGCTTAAGAGAATTGGCGCTGCCCTTGTCGCGGCCACCACGCTGGGAGCGGGGGTGTTCGCGGCGCAGCTTGCCTTGCCAACAGCAGCAGTGGCGTCTGCGCCTCCTGTTGCCGCGACCTCCTTTGAAGCTCCGCTGTGCCCGGGAACAACGTATATGAACGCTTCCCCCGACACCACGGTCACCGGAACGAATCTGGACAATTACAACAATGGACTGGTTGTTGAGCTCTATAACTTCGAGGGGGAGGGGACGGACGGTACCACCACTCTGCCGCCCCTCTGCGGCACGCGTTACGAAACCGAAGCGGAGGGTGGCCCTGTAGGCGGCGGTCCTGTTAGCGCTTGGATGTTCTGCACTGACGTCGTGTTGCACTCGTGCTTCGACGGGCGCCCTCTGGACGATGATCCTGAAAAGAATGCCGACATGACCGATTTCCAACGGCGTGTGTTCGCCTACGTGGTTCAAAACGGCTATCAATTCAACGATGGCGTAACCAACAAGTTTGTCAGGCCGGACACCAATTCGTCTGATCGATACAGGTTGCAGCGCCTGGCGTGGAGCATCAAGGACTACGCCAACCTGACCGGCACGAGCACTGCAATCTGTGACAACGCTGGTCTGAGTCCTGACAAGATCAACGAGACGTTCGCTTTCCTTTCACGGCCGGCAGTGCCGCAAATCAGTGTCACGCCGGCTTCCCAGTCGCAGGTAATTGGGCAGGAAGGCAAGATTACTGTGACCACCAACATCGCAGAGACCCCAATCAAGCTCACCGCGACCAACGGTACCTTTGCGCTCTGCCCCGGAGAGGCTGACGGCATTCTGAACGGGGATGTCCTGACGATCAGCACTCCGACGTCAGCCGGATCCTCAGTGGATGTGGACGTCTGCACAACCAGCCAGACTGCAGGAACAGTCTCTCTTGACCTCTCGGTTCTGCCGGTGACGGAAGACAGCCTGAACTGGTACAGCAACGGTGACGACAATTGCCAAGTGTTTGCCGTGTTTGCGCGCGCCGAGGGTCAGACCTTGACTGGAGCGGCCGAGATCACTTACGAGGAGACTCCGACGGACACTCCGACTGAGACGCCGACGCCGAGCCCGTCGCCGACGGATACTCCGACTGAGACGCCGACGCCGAGCCCGTCGCCGACGGATACTCCGACTGAGACGCCGACGCCGGGCCCGTCGCCGACGGATACCCCGACTGAAACCCCGCGGCCGAGCCACTCGGAAACCCCACGGCCGAGCCACTCCGCTACCCCGGAGCCGAGCGAGTCAGGCACGCCGACGACAGGTGCTCCGGTAATTGCCGTTCCTACAACGGACGCTCCGGCAGGCGATTCATCGGAAACCGGTGGCTCCGGTAGCGGTCTGGCCTACACCGGAACCCAGGTTGTTCCCTTCATTGCGGCAGCTGCGGCACTCCTGGCCTTCGGTTTCGTTCTGATGGTCCTCGCTCGCCGCAGGGCAGCATCACGTCACAGCTAACGCCTGACGCCTAGTCTGTGGCAACAGTGCGGCCCGGAAGCTCATGCTTCCGGGCCGCATGTGTTTCTCTAAGCAGATGCAATTGTTTCTGTCCCGCTAGCGGACGAGGACGGGTTGTTGTCTTGATGGACATCAACTACCTCGAGTTCGAGGCCTGGACTCCCATCATCCAAAACATCCAGCACTTCCTGTCGAAGACACCCTGATTCACTGAAGGAACGGCCGGGCTTGGCTCATGCCAAGGCCGGCCGTTCCGTGAAACAAACCGTTGAAACCCGCTAGGCTGGAAGCTGCTTTTTGCGTTCTAACACCGGAGTATCGTGCGAGTTGTAGTTCTTGGGGATATTGGTCAGCCCGTTTATCACGTGGGTGACGAGGCGATGACGCACGCAGTAGTGGACGAGCTGCGTTCAAGGGGAGTCCAGGACATCGTGCTGCTGTCGCGCGATCCTGAGCAGAGCTCAAAGCTGTTTGGTACGTCAGCAGTTAAGACCTTGGAATTCCCCTGGCCCCCGAACAGGCGGGAAACCTATCTCAAGGAGATCCGGTCTGTATTGGCTGGTGACCTGGACGCGCTTCCGGGGCATGACCAGGTCCACGGCCTTATCGAGACCATGAAGACCTGCGATGGCGTGGTCATCGCGGGCGGCGGCAATATGAACTCGCCGTATGGTTGGCTGCTCTACGAACGGGCAGCCGTGGGCGCCATCGCCAAGGCGCTTGGAAAACCACTGATCATTTCCGGGCAGACGGTCGGCCCCGTGCTCACAGGCCCGGACTACGGTACCGCGATCGAGCTCTTCCGCTCTGCCGACCTCTCCAGCGTCCGCGAACAGACCTCGTGGGAGCTGATGCGTGACGC
This sequence comes from Paenarthrobacter sp. NPDC057355, assembly GCF_042667405.1. Lineage (NCBI taxonomy): Bacteria > Bacillati > Actinomycetota > Actinomycetes > Micrococcales > Micrococcaceae > Paenarthrobacter > Paenarthrobacter sp. NPDC057355. Next base: position 154,157 of record NZ_JBHVAL010000003.1, read on the forward strand.
GGATATCCGGACCGGCCTGACTCTTGACGACGCGAGTTTTCTGGACGTCTCCGCTGCCAATCAGGGCAGCAATGATTTAGCACAGGCGTGCTACCAGCCGCAGCCCGACAGGCCATTCCTGGTAGCCACCTTCGCTCCCGGGACTGGCGCCATGGGCAGGGAAGACTTCAACCAGCGTATTGCTGAGGTGCTCGACAGGATTTCCGACGCCGGCGGAATGGACGTGGTGTTGATCTCCCATATGTCACGTCCCGGCCATGGGGACATCGACATCGAAACGCACGAGGACATCAGGCGCAGGATGCGTTCGGAGAACGTCACGGTCTGTGGCCAACTGACGGCGGAAGAATCTGCCTCGCTGACCATGCAGGCCGACCTGGTGGTAACCAGTCGCTACCACCCGGTGGTCTTCGCGTCGTCCGCAGGGGTACCCTGTCTCGGAATCGCCGTGGACTACTACGGAGAAGTAAGGATCGGCGGGGCGCTGGCCAACTGGGGCCTCGGGAATACCCTGCGTTCGCTCCGGCACCTGGTCACCCCGGAGTTCCTGCAGTACGTGGACCAGTTCCTGAGCCGCCGCGCTGATATCAGTGAGTACCTCCGGAAGCTGAGCACTGCCCAAGGTGAGTTCCAGCGCCAGTGGTGGGACGCCGTCGTCGAAACCCTGAAGGGTGGGCGCACAGAGGCGCCGGTGCTGGTCAGCCCACCCCCGGCGTTCGCCGAGCTCGCATCCGGCGAGCATCCCGCTGCTGCGAAGCTGACTGCCAACAACGAATCGCACATCGGCCACCAATCGGTTGAGCTGTATCGGCTGACACACGCGCTGGAGGACATTGCTGGAACCCTGGGTGCAGCCGAAGCCGAAAGGGAGCGGCTGCGCATTGAGCTGGAGGAGGCAGTTGCGGCCTTGGCGGCCAAGGAGGCAGAGCGCCATCAGCTTCAAGCCGAACGCCAGCAACTCGGGGATGAACTTCAAGCGTTGAAGTCCTCGCTTGTGGTCCGGGCGGCCCGGAAGTTCAGGCTGCTCCGGGGCTGAACAGCCCGCCAGCCTTCCCTCCTTCTCCCGATTTGGTGGGTAGAGTAGAGGCCTGAACATCGCCGGATTGCACTGGATACGGAGAACGCATTGTCAGCTTGGCTGGAACTTGGACCGGACAACTACGTCTTGGAAACCGAGGGATCGTTACTCAACACCGGCCTGGTGGTGGGCTCTGAGCTCGCCATGGTCATCGACACCGGCTGCGGCCCGCGCCAAGGCCGCGAAATCCTTGCTGCGGTGCGCGAAAAAACCCAGCTGCCGCTGGTCGTGGTGAACACCCACGCGCACTACGACCACTTCTTCGGCAACGCCGTTTTCGCTGACGACGGCGTTACTGAGTTTTGGGCGCACGCCAACTGTGCGGCCACTATCGAACGCGACGCCGACAACCAGCGACGCTTCGTGGCCACCAACGAACCTGAGATGGCAGCGGGGGAGGGCGAGGCCGTCGAGATCGTTGTTCCGAACGCGCTGGTCCGTGACCAGCCGGTGCTGGTGGACCTTGGCGGGATCACTGCCACGCTCTTCTATCTGGGACGTGCGCACACGGATGGCGACCTGCTGGTAGGAACCAGCTCCACCCTGTATGTCGGTGACGTGGTGGAACAGGGGGCGCACCCGTCGTTCGAGGACTCGTACCCCGAAGAGTGGGCGGACGCCTTGCGGCACATTTCCGCCCTCCGCCACCGCTACGAGTTCCTGGTCCCGGGCCACGGAAAACATGTCAGTGACGAGTTCGTCAAGACCATGGCGCACACCATGAGCACCGCAGTTCGCCAGGCAACCCAGTCCATCCGTGACATGCCATCTGACGCAACCAAAGCGATTCCTGTGCTGCCGTACGGCCCGGAACAGTCACGTTGGTTCATCAAGAGGCTTCAGGAAACCAACTCCCATGGCCGATCCTCCCTGGGAACAGCCGACTTCGGCCCCAGCGAGACGGGTTCCTACCCTTCGTAGGGCCACGGCAACAAGGTTCCTTACAAATTTGTCATCTTGGTTACTCCCAGGCATGGACTAATGGCGTAATCCCGTTTTAGGATGAGTTCGACCATTGGTTCGCGACTACCTGGGGGTGTCGAGATGAGGGGTTCACGCGTTTTCCCGCGTGCTGCCAGCATTCTCCGCTCTGTCATGGTCGCGGGCGCAGGTACCGCAATCTGGATGGCACTCTCAGCCACAGCCGCAGATGCAAGCACAGGCACGGACAAGAACTTGGTGGACAGTGTCACATCGTCCAGTTCCATCTCCGTCCCGGTGCCCAACGTTCCTCTTCCGGCCTCCGTCAAAGGGTTGCTGCCCGCTGATCAGGTCAACGTTCCCGTCCCCGCAGTCACTCCTGTGGTTAAGCACGTGGGCGGCGCGTTGGACAATGCAGTGGGTGCCGTCCCGGTAGCCAACCAAATCCTCCCCGCAAATACAGCGGGAACCATCGTGAACACGGTGGTGGCACCTGTCATCGACCCCGTAGACCAAGCCGTCAACGTGGTGGTTCCGCCGGTGAACTCCGTCGTGGAACCGGTCCGTTTGGAGCCAGTGACGGATGCAGTCAACCCCGTCGTGGAACCCATTGTGGGTGTGGTGGACACCGTCCTGCCGCCCCTCGACTCTGTGGTCCCGCCCGTTACTGTCCCACCCGTTGTGGTGCCTCCGGTCACAGTCCCTGATGCCGGTTTGCCGAGCGCTCCTGGCGCCGATGCCTCAGTAGCTCCGGCCTCGCCGGACGCAGGCACCGAGCCGGCAACCGGCGTCGTAACTTCATCCGAGCCAGCCGACAGCAGCCCCACCGTGGAAGCCGAACAGTCCACTGGAGTTGGGCTCGCGGTCGACGCATCGTGGCTGGCTCACACCCGGAACTTCGGTCCCACCGGCATCACCGCCGTACTGGGCGGATCCTCCTCTGCTGCCGATCCTGCAGCCCCGTCCGGGCTGCCCGGCGACTTCGACGCCGTCCCGTCCGGCCTTGCCGGCAGTGGTTCCGGCGCGTCTTCGAACGGACCGCCCAACCCGGCAGCAGCATTCCTTCACGACGCACTGATCATTCCCGCAGACGCCCTTCCTGGCCTCGCTGCGGGCAGCGACGAGCAACATCCAACGCCGGTCTCATTCGATCCCGGCTCCTCTCCTGACTAGTTCCCCTGCCTTGCTGCACCAGCTTGCAGCAGACGGCTCAACAGACGATCCGTGATTGGACGTCTCCGGGAACTAGAACTTCAGGAGAAAAACACCATGAACACGACCATTCGCAAGTGCCTGATCGGCACCTGCTTTGCCGGGGGCATGATTGTCCTCAGCGCCACCGCGGCGAATGCCGCAGATACCACCAGCGGCAGCGACGGACTCCTTTCCGGCACGCAGGTGGTGGCGCCAGTAACTGCGCCCGTCAACCTCGGCGCAACCCCTTTGGGCCTGGTGGGGGACTCGGCAGCAACCAGTTCGGCAGCACCCGCTGCCTCATCCGGTTCAGCTCCCGCCACCACCAACGGCTCCAACGGCATCGGCTCCGGGACGCAGGTTGTAGCGCCCGTTACGGTGCCCGTAAGCCTGGGCTCGTCGTCAGTGGGTCTGCTGGGGGGCTCCACTGCGACGAGCTCAGCCACACCTGCCGCCCCCGCTGGGGCGACAAGTTCGACGCCGGCAGCCACCACGGGCGGCGGTGACGGTATCGCCTCGGGAACCCAGGTTGCTGCACCGGTGACGGTCCCCATCACGGTTGGGTCGACGTCGGTCGGCGTGTTGGGTGATTCGGCAGCCACTTCTGGAACTGCAGCTCCTGCACAGGCCCCGGCTCCTACGCAGACAACAACGTCGGGTTCTGATGGCGTTGGTTCGGGGACACAGGTTGTAGCACCGGTGACGGTCCCCATCACGGTTGGGTCGACGTCGGTCGGCGTGCTGGGTGATTCGGCAGCCACTTCGGGTTCGAACGGCGCCACTGGCGGTACGGCTCCTGCTTCATCTGGTGCCGGCACTTCCGGTTCTGACGGTGTTGGTTCGGGGACACAGGTTGTTGCTCCGATTACGGCTCCGGTAGGCCTTGGTTCTGTTGGTGCTGGTGTGTTGGGGGATTCCACGGCTACGAGCACGGGTTCGAACGGCGCCACTGGCGGTACGGCTCCTGCTTCATCTGGTGCCGGCACTTCCGGTTCTGACGGCGTTGGTTCGGGGACCCAGGTTGTTGCTCCGATTACGGCTCCGGTAGGCCTTGGTTCTGTAGCAGCTGGTGTGTTGGGTGATTCCTCGGCTACCTCGGGTTCGAACGGCACCGCCGGCGGAACGACCGGCACCACCCCAGGTGCCAGCACTTCCGGTTCTGACGGCGTTGCTTCGGGGACCCAGGTTGTTGCTCCGATTACGGCTCCGGTAGGCCTTGGTTCTGTTGGTGCTGGTGTCTTGGGTGATTCCTCGGCTACCTCGGGTTCGAACGGCACCACTGGCGGTACGACCGGCACCACCCCAGGTGCCAGCACTTCCGGTTCTGATGGCGTTGGTTCGGGGACACAGGTTGTTGCTCCTATTACTGCTCCGGTGAATGTTGGTTCTGTCGGTGCTGGTGTTTTGGGTGATTCCTCGGCTACCTCGGGTTCGAACGGCACCGCCGGCGGAACGACCGGCACCACCCCGGGTGCCGGCACTTCCGGTTCTGATGGCGTTGGTTCGGGGACCCAGGTTGTTGCTCCGATTACTGCTCCGGTGAATGTTGGTTCTGTCGGTGCTGGTGTTTTGGGTGATTCCTCGGCTACCTCGGGTTCGAACGGCACCGCCGGCGGAACGAC
>NZ_JBHVAL010000003.1:159070-252821 GCF_042667405.1 Paenarthrobacter sp. NPDC057355
CCGGCACCACCCCGGGTGCCAGCACTTCTGGTTCTGACGGCGTCCTCGCAGGTACGCAGCTGATCGTTCCGATCACCGCTCCCGTCACCATTGGCTCGACTTCGGTAGGTATCGGTGGCGGTTCTGCCGGCAACGTAACGCCTCCAGTGGTGAACCCTCCGGTAGTCAACCCGCCGGTTGTTACCCCTCCGGTAGTTAACCCGCCCGTGGTGAACCCTCCCGTAGTTACCCCGCCGACCGAGGCCCCCATTAACGGAAGCCCCTCGACCGGTGGAGAAACCGGTGTTGATGAGCCCGTCGGTGGCGCTGTCACTGGTGGCGCAACCAACGTCGGCGGTGCAAACGGAAGCCTTACGGGCGGAACCATTCAGGCTGCAGGCAGTGTTCACACGCTGGGTGCTACCAAAGGTTCGGTGTCCGCGGCAGCCTCGACCGCCGTCGGAAGCGCCAAGAACTTGGCTGCAACGGGTCTGGACAACAACTTTGCACTCTGGGCAGGAGCGATGCTCCTCATGGGCCTGGTCCTGACCGCCCTTGGTCGTCGGAAGGCAGTAGCCAGCCGTCGCTAGGGCCGAGCGGTAAATCGCTTCGCATCCCGTTGTTGCGGCTCCGGTCTTCGGAGCCGCAACAACTGCGCGTCAAACCCGCGCACCCGTTGCCGCCGATCGCACCCGTAACCTCTGGTGCGCCGAGCGCGTACGGGTGCGCGCCAGCCCACGAAAGGGTGCGCCGAGCGCGTACGGGTGCGCGCCAGCCCACGAAAGGGTGCGCCGAGCGCGTACGGGTGCGCGCCAGCCCACGAAAGGCAACGGGGTACTTCCTCGAGTCTTAGGATGAAAGGGATGACCACCACCCAAGCAGACAAGAGCTTCAGCCTCCGCAGTGTCGCACTCCCGGCTTTTGGGCCGGCACTGCTGTTCTGCATCGGCGAGGGGGCGGTCCTTCCGGTCATTGCGCTCTCGGCCAGGGAGCTGGGTGCGTCGGTAGCCGTTTCAGCGTTGATCGTGACGCTCATTGGCTTGGGTTCGTGGCTCTTCAACATCCCGGCGTCGATCATCACCGAGAAGTTTGGTGAACGATGGTCAATCGTCGGCGCCGGTGCTTTGGGCGCCATGGCCCTCGGCGCGGCGGCGTTTGCCCCGCAGATCGACCACGGACTGTGGCTGTTGGCGGCATCCATGACGTTGGTGGGCATGTCCGCCAGCGTGTTCAACCTTGCCCGGCAGAAGTTCCTCACCGAGGCCGTACCGGTCATCTTCCGGGCTCGCGCATTGTCCACCCTGGGCGGTGTCACCAGAATCGGCATCTTCATTGGACCGTTCGTCGGTGCCGGCGTGATGCAGTTCGCGGGCATCAGCGGTGCCTACTGGGTGGGGTTCGCGGGGATGATGGCAGCGGCTGCCTTGTCGCTCACCATTCCGGATTTGGTGACGCCAGAGTCGTCCGACGGCGGTCCGCGCCCTCCGGCGTCGACGCTGCGGAGCGTCGCGGTATCGCATGCGGGGGTGTTCCTGAGCGTCGGTTTCGGCATCCTGCTGCTGAGCGCACTGCGTGCTTCACGACAAGTCGTTATCCCGCTGTGGGCCGATCACCTGGGTCTCGACGCCACCCACGCTTCACTGCTGTACGGCTTGTCGGGAGCAATCGACATGCTGGTCTTCTACCCGGCCGGGAAACTCATGGACAGGAAGGGCCGGCAATGGGTGGCGATACCGTCGACGGTGATCATGGGAGCGGCACTGATCCTGATCCCGTTCACGGCCGGCTTTGTCCCGTTGCTCTTGGTCGCTTTGTTGATCGGCTTCGGAAATGGGATCAGTTCCGGGCTGATCATGACGCTGGGCGCAGACTTCTCGCCGGACAACGGGCGGAGTCACTTCCTGGGAATTTGGCGCTTCATCGCGGACTCGGGCGCCACCGGGGGTCCTGTACTGCTGTCGGGGTTGACTGCTGCCGTCTCCCTCTCTGCCGGTATCTGGGCCACAGGAATACTGGGCTTCGCAGCGGCAGTGGTGTTCGCCGTCGCAATTCCGCGGCTGAAGCACCGCCGCAACTACTAGCGGTCCGACCGGCAAATGCTCACGGTCAAAATTCACAGGTAATTCGCAGGAAAGTCTAAACAGTGGCTAAACTCGTGCTGGCCGTACTCAGGCGGCCATTTTTCCGCGCTCTTGGGGGCGTTTGAGTAGAGGGCGGCTGTTGATGCAGAACCGACGGAGAGCGCGTGTGCGCTGTCAAGTAATTCTTACCGGTATTATCGCCATGATCGCCGCTGCTTTGCCGGCTCTTCCGGCCGCAGCTGAGGGGACTGAGGCGCCGCCGCCCAGTCCGGCACCGCAGCCAATGTCTACGGTTTCAGACGAAGTTCCGACGGACCAGTTCATCGTGAAATTCAAGGAACGGGACAGCATCCAATCCGCTGATCGGCAAGCATCCCTGGGGCATGCGGCCAGTGCTGCGTCGGTTTCTGTCCAAGCTGTCCGCACCACAGCCGCTGGCGAGGACGTGGTCAAGGCCGACCGAAGGCTCGGAAAAGTCGAAGCTAAAGAGTTCGTCGATGCCTTGACCTCTAACCCGAACATTGAGTACGTCGAGCCTGACATCATCATGCGTGCCCAGGACGTTCGATTCAACGACACTTACTTTGACTATCAGTGGGGTGTGGCCCACTACCAAGGCGGCATACTCATGCCCATCGCCTGGGATATCAACCAGGGACAGGGAAGTGTTGTGGCCGTCATTGACAGTGGCATTCTCAGCCACAGCGACCTGAACCCCAACGTCCTGCCTGGCTACGACATGATCACCGACCCGGCCGTCGCACGCGACGGCAACGGCCGTGATTCGAACCCGCAGGATGAGGGTGATGCAACGTCTGCCGGCCAATGCGCAGCGGGCGAACCCGCCGCCGCTTCATCGTGGCACGGTACACACGTCGCGGGCATTGTTGCGGCCGTGGCCGGGAACGGCAAGGGAGTAGCTGGAGTCGCTCCCAAAGCCAAAGTTCTGCCCGTTCGTGCCATTGGAACCTGCGGCGGTTATGCGTCGGACATAGCAGACGGCGTGATTTGGGCCGTTGGCGGTGCGGTGCCTGGGGTCCCGGCCAATGCAAACCCTGCCCGCATCGTCAACCTCAGCATCGGTTCGCTTGCCAGCTGCCCGAGCGTCTTCCAGGACGCCCTCGATGTGGCCCACGACAAGGGTGCCGTGGTGGTCGCGGCCGCTGGAAACGAGGGAGTCGATGCCTCGCAAGCCAGTCCCGCCAATTGCCGGAACGTCATTGCTGTTGGCGCGAGCACCCGCACCAACAACAAGGCGTACTACTCAAACTATGGCGCGGCCATCGATGTCACCGCCCCTGGTGGGGACATGCGATACGACGTTCTCGACGGAATCGTCTCCACTCTCAACAACGGAAAGGATCGCGCCACCACAGAGGACTACTACATCAAGGCTGGAACGTCCATGGCGGCGCCGCACGTAGCCGGGGTCGCGGCCATGATGCTATCCAGACTTCCTGCTCTGACGCCTGAGGCCGTCGAGCAAAAGCTAAAGGCGACGGCCTCGGCTCCGAGCTGCAATGTTTGCGGTGCGGGACTCATCAACGCGACAGCCGCGCTCCGGAATGTTGAGGATGAAGCCCTGGTGATCACGGCAGGTGAGCCCCGTATTGTTGGTGAACAGGTGGTTGGACGTACTGTCACCGTGGACTATGGCAATTGGAAGTACAACTCCTTGGCCCAGTGGTCACGCCAATGGAAGCGGAACGGCATCGACATACCATCGGCAACGGACTACTCATACACCTTCGTGCCAGAGGATCTGGGTGCGGCGATCACCGTCACGGTGACTGCCAAGATGAACTTCACACCCACTGCCTCGGCCACCTCCCTTCCAACGGCCGCGATCAAGCCGGGTGTGTTGTCCACCGGAGAGCCTACTATCAGCGGTTCAGCTTATGTTGGGAATGCTTTGTCCGTCGCCGCCGGAACATGGGGACCGGAACCGGTGGAGCTGGCGTACCAGTGGTACCGGGCCGGAACGCCGATCGCCGACGCCTCCGAGCCCTTGTACATCCCTACGGACGCGGATACGGGGAAGTCGCTCACTGCGACGGTGACCGCCAGCAAGTTGGCGTACGGCACAGTCTCCAAGAGCACGAAGCCGACCGCCACCGTGGTGGCTGCGGATAAGGCAGTCTCTCCGGCGCCGGTCGTTTTCTCCGAGGCTCCCTACATGGCTGAGGACAAATACACCGTCCCGGAAACGGTCGGCGTTGACTATCAGATTGATGGCGTGACGGTGGCAGCTGGCGTATATCGGGCACGGGGCCAAGTAAAGGTGACCGCCAAGCTTCAGACTGGCTACGCCTTGGCCCGCGATGCAGCTGACCAGTGGATTACGTTCTTCAGCACCAAGGGCCCGGAATTCATGGCTCCGACTGTTTCTCCCTTCAAGGATGTCCTGACCACCCAGCAGTTCTACAAAGAAATGGCGTGGATGGCTGATACAGGGATTTCCAAGGGGTGGGTGGAGGCCGACAAGACACTAAGCTACAGGCCCTTGACGCCGATTAATCGGGACGCGATGGCCGCCTTCCTTTACCGCATGGCTGGTTCCCCGGACTACACGCCTCCTGCCCAGTCACCTTTTAAGGACGTGGAGACCACCCAGCAGTTCTACAAGGAGATGGCTTGGCTTGCGGAGACCGGAATATCGTCGGGCTGGATTGAGAATGGTGGACGCCTGTATAAGCCGTTGACACCAATCAACCGTGATGCCATGGCCGCGTTCCTATATCGTTTGGCAAACAAGCCGGACTACGTGGCCCCGCCGTGGCTGCCCTTCAACGATGTCAGCTCCGGCCAACAGTTCTACAAAGAGATGGCATGGATGTACGAAACCGGTATTTCCTCCGGCTGGAGCGACGCGTATCAACGCGTCTATAAGCCGCTCTCGCCCATCAACAGTGATGCCATGGCAGCCTTCTTGTATCGAATGCCTTAGCAAAAAATAAGAAAAACAACCGGGAGCGGTTGCAGGAGCGCCTGCGACCGCTCCCGGCGTCTTCGACGATTCACAGGTAATTCGCAGGAAAGTCTAAACAGTGGCTAAACTCGTGCTGGCCGTACTCAGGCGGCCATTTTTCCGCGCTCTTGGGGGCGTTTAACTAGCGGGCGGCTGTTGATGCAGAACCGACGGAGAGCGCGCATGCGCTGTCGAGTAATTCTTACAGGTCTTATTGCCGTGGTGGGAGCCTCTTTGCCGGCTCTTCCGGCCTTGGCTGAGGGCACGGACGCCCCGATGCCCAGTGCAGCACCACAGACGATGTCCGCGGTGTCCGAAGAAATTCCCACGGACCAGTTCATCGTGAAATTCAAGGAACGGGACAACATCCAGTCGGCTGACCGTAAGTCCTCGTTTGGCCGGGTCGCCAGTGCTGTGGGCGTACCGGTCCAATCAGTGCGCACCATGGCCACCGGTGAGGAAGTCGTCAGGACGGACAGGAAGCTCGGTGCTGACGAAGCCAACCAACTGGTTTCCGCGTTGGCTGCCGACCCCGGCGTTGAATATGCCGAGCCGGATTCCATCATGCGTCCTTTTGCTGCCTCTCCTGACGACACCTACTACGGCTTGCAGTGGGCGCACGGCACCGACTACGGGGGGATGCGCGTCTTGGGCGCCTGGGACGAGAGCCAAGGGGAAGGGAGCGTGGTTGCTGTAATCGATAGCGGAATCCTCAACCACTCAGACCTGAATGCCAACGTCCTGCCCGGATACGACATGATCAGCGATGCAGCGATCGCACGGGACGGCAATGGCCGCGATTCAAACCCACGCGATGAAGGCGATGGAACGTACTACGAGCAGTGCGGCGCCGGTGCGCCATCGGAAGCTTCTTCGTGGCACGGTACTCATGTCGCAGGCATCGTGGCAGCAGTTGCGGGCAACAACAAAGGTGTTGCCGGGGTAGCGCCAAAGGCCAAGATTGTGCCCGTCCGCGCGCTTGGAATTTGTGGCGGTTATGTCTCGGACATTGCTGATGCGATTGTCTGGGCGGCTGGCGGAACTGTCGCAGGGGTGCCGGCCAACGCCAATCCTGCCCGGGTCATTAACCTCAGCTTGGGTGGACGCGGTACTTGCCCGGCCTCGTACCAGAACGCCACTGACTTCGCCCGAAATCAAGGCGCCTCTGTTGTGGTGGCTGCAGGCAACGAGAACATCGATGCCTCGCAGGTCAGACCCGCCAATTGCAAGAACGTCCTGGTTGTTGGTGCAACCAAGAAGGACGGAAATAAAGCCTACTATTCGAACTTTGGCGTGAATGTGGATGTTGCTGCGCCGGGTGGCGATATGCGGTTCTCCGACAACGATGGAATTGTCTCCACCCTCAATGACGGGTCGGACGTGGCAACCACGGAGAACTACTCCCTCAAAGAAGGCACCTCCATGGCTGCTCCACATGTAGCTGGCGTGGCGGCACTCATGTACTCCAAACTGCCCGCATTGACTCCCGCGGATGTCGAGCAACGACTGAAAGAGACAGCCAGACCCGTTTACAACTGCAACTGCGGCGCGGGCCTCGTTGACGCGAATGCTGCCCTCAAGGGCGTATCTGCGGACGTGGCTCCCATTGTCCCCGGAACGCCCACCATCTACGGTCAAACCAAGGTCGGCGCGATGCTGACGGCCAATGCCGGTTACTGGGGACCTGGCCAGGTTTTCCTAAGTTACCAATGGTTGCGTGATGGTCTTCCCATCAGTTATTCGAGGCTCTCGCAGTACGTTTTGGCCCCGGAAGACGCCAACGCGGTCATCTCCGTCAGAGTCACTGGAGAGAAAAAGTATGCCGCCGCAGCGTCCGCAACATCGGCGCCGACGGACCCGATTACCCCTGCCGATATCTACTCCAACGCCCCGAGGATCACAGGCCCGGCGTACGTTGGCAGCGTCTTGAAAGCGGAGGTGCAGCCATGGGGGCCGGAGCCGGTGGCCCTTGCCTACCAATGGAAGCGCAACGACGAACCTATTTCCAGCGCGACGGGTTCTGAATACACCATCACCGGCGACGACACAGGCGCCGTTATCACCGTCGTGGTGACCGGGACCAAACCCGGTCACGCCACGCAGTCCTTGGCCAGTGAGCCAACGGAAGTTGTGCTGCCGGCCGACAAGGCCGTGAACCCGGCGCCGGTGGTGTTCTCGGATGTGCCGTTCACGGAGAACGATACATACACGATTCCTGAGACTGAGGGAGTTGAATATTGGGTAGCAGGCAAACTGATTGAGGCTGGAACCTATGCTGGCCTCGATCGCGTGAGCGTTACGGCGAAGGCAAAAGACGGTTACGTACTCGCGGCGGGATCCACCGTGGAGTGGACGGATCGTTTCAGCGCCAAAGGTCCGGACTTTGTACCGCCCGCGGTGTCACCTTTCAAGGATGTCCTCACCACGCAGCAGTTCTACCGGGAGATGGCGTGGATGGCTGATGCAGGGATCTCCAAGGGATGGGTGGAGGCGGACAATTCCGTCTCATACAGGCCCCTGACCCCGATCAATCGAGACGCCATGGCCGCTTTCCTCTACCGTATTGCTGGTTCGCCGCAGTACACCGCGCCGGTCACATCACCGTTCAAGGATGTGTCCACTACCCAACAGTTTTACAAGGAAATGGCGTGGCTGGGATCTCCTCTGGCTGGACCGAGGGTGATGGATCCAAGACGTATCGTCCGCTGACTCCGATCAACCGTGATGCGATGGCCGCCTTCCTGTACCGCTTGGCCGACCGCCCTGCGTACGAGGCACCCGCGGTATCGCCGTTCAGGGACGTTGTCACCAGCCAGCAGTTCTACAAGGAAATGGCATGGATGATGGAAATGGAGATTTCGACGGGCTGGTTGGAAGCGGACGGCTCTCGAAGCTACAAGCCGTTGTCGCCCATTAACCGCGACGCCATGGCAGCATTCCTTTACCGGATGCCGTAGGCGCCGGAACTCCCGCAAACCTGCCTGGCATGGGGGTTTGCGGCCGTTCCCGAACCTTGCCGGTCACCAGAACCACCGCGATCACCAGCAACAGCAGGCCCCACGTAGCGTTAGCCGCGTCAAGCGCCGTCCGCATCACGACAAAGGGCGGAATGATGGCCAGCACAGTCGCAACAATAATCCGCCACATCGCCGGCCGTGAGGCACCCGGGGCCAGTGCTGTGCTGGCAAGCTCCAAACGGACCAAGGGCAGGGAGACCAGCAGCACCAGAACCCAGGCGGCCACGTAGAAGACCGGCCGGCTGAGCCACCATTGAACCCCCGCGGGCTCGGGGAACGGCAGCCGCAGGAGCAGGGCGATCCCGAACATCGCGATGATCAACGGCAGGTGCCACAGATAGATGGTCATGGCACGGCTACCCACAACAAACATCACCTTCTGGATCCAACCAAGCTGCACGCACCGCTGCAGCACGGGGTAGAAGGCCTTCACCAGCAGCACATGTGCCAGGCCAACCAGGATCAAGGGAAACATCGGCGGGTTTTGGTTGGTGAGCATGTCCACCGGGTACGGACCCGAGTGCGTTAACAGCGCCAACGCCGCGTAGCAACCCGCCGCAGCAAGAACCAATTGCCAACCCGCAAAGCGGTCAAAGAACCCGTCGGCGTAGAAGAACCCCAGCTGCTGCAATAGCCCCCACACGAACACCATATTCAGCAGCCCGATCGGGTTTGAGTCGAAGCCCCAGGGATTGTGCTCCAAGCCCAGGCGGAAAACATCCACGACGACGGCGCCCGCGGCCAGCGCAGCGATGGTCCGGTAGGGTGCGGCCTCGTGAAGTTTCGCCATCGTGGGCACCATGGCCTGGCAGATCAGGTACGCGGCAAGGAACCACAACTGCACTCCGGCGCCCGCAGCGATAACGGAGAGCAGCGCGCCCGGGACGCCGGCCGCCGTCGCACTCCACAGCGCAACCGTGAGGAAGGCGTACAACGCAACGGTAGGTCGAACCAGCCGCAACACACGGTTCCTCAGATAATCACCGGCGTCGCCTCCTTTACGGCGCAGACTCCGCCATGAGGTCAAGGAAGCGAAACCGCCTACTACAAAGAACAGCGGCATCACTTGGCCAAACCATGTGCCTTGGGCGAACCAGCTGAGGGAGGTCAGCGGGTTGTCCACCCCGATCCCGGACTGGTCCACGCTGATGCCCATCATGAGCAGGTGTACGGCGACCACGGCAAACATGCACACTACCCGGATGAAGTCCACAACGAGGTCACGTGAGGCCGGGACGGTTGCGGCCTTGCATGGCAGGCCGGGTTTCAGGGCGGATGACATGGGGGCTCCTGGAGTTATCCATCGTTAGTCCATCGATTGGACTAACTGTAGCCCATCGCGGTGCATTCGTCGACGTAATCCGCAGAAACGTTGGGCATTACCGGGTCAGGATCGGCGCACCACGTCGTAGCCTAGTGGGGAGGACCCGGCCAATTTCCCGAGTTTGAGGCAGTGCATTGAGGGGTCCCCGCCATATCCCACCAATCAAGAACGGCAGCGCTGATCACTATGCACATCAGGGAATTTTGGAATCAGCTTTCTCCCGAAACGCAGCAATGGCTCATCGACAATCCGGGCAGTGTGATGGTGCCCCGGACTGTCACCACGATCATCAAGGGGCAGACCGGCGACGACAGTGCCGTGGATATCCATGGCGCCACCGTGCTGACGGATGAGGACCGTGCCTTCATCCGGGAGCAGGCCCGCCGGGTTCGCAGCGACGCTACGGAGGGCTGAAGCCGATGGCGGTGTGCCGCCGTCGAGCCTTAGCTCTTTCGGGCCGCCAGGCCGAACAGCCACGTGCCGCCAAGCGCTGAGAGGTATCCAGCGATGGCTATGAAGGCTGTGCCTGCCCAAAAGTAGTCGATGGTGCTGTCGGTGCTGAGTCCCGGCATTACTTGAAACAGCGAGTAGGCGGCCACCATCAAGGCGATCAGGAGGGCGGTAACGGTAAGCCAAACCCAGATCCGGGATGCGGCCCAATGTTCGCCGTAGCCCTTCCAGACGTTCCAACTGCTGCCGGTGCGCAGGACCAGCCAGCCAGCGGGGAGCATCACCGCGGCCACCACCAGGAATGCAGCTATGACGTCGGCGGGGCGGTGCCACTGGTTGATGAGGGTCGAGATGCCGGTGGCAACAGCGAACATGCTTCCCAGGAAGCCGGCCAGCGGCCGCCAGCGCGGGGAAACCATGAGGAACACAGCTGCCGCAGCGGAGGCGGCAAGCGTGGTATGTCCTGAGGGGAGTGAGTTCAACTCCAAGGTCTGTACGCCGCGGTCGGGACGGTCCGGGATGAAGAATTTGAGGACCTGGGTGGCCAGGTTGGCGGCAACGCAGGCGGCCACAGCGATTCCCGCAGCCCTCCAGCGGCGCCGGGCGACGGTCACGAAGAGCACCATGACGGTGGCAATCGCTAGGGAAAGCATGGGGAGCATGTCCAGGAATTCGGTGGAGGCCCGGCCTGCGGTTCCGCTGAGGGTTGTGGCCTCGACCAACGCCGACTCGTCGATGAACTGGCCGGGAGTGGTTCGCACAAAGAAGTAATACGTTGCCGCGAGGCCCACGATGCTGGCGATGGTGGCCAGGCAAAAGAGGAAACCTGTGCCACTGCCTGCGGCGCGTGCTTCAAGCGGCCGTTTGCTCGACCTCCCGCTGGTGCGGAATTGCTGGGAACTCATTCTGTCTAGATTGCCACAATTCGCTGGACGCCTCATGTGAATCGGAACCCAGCGTGGCGGGACTCCGTGAGGCGCAAGCAACAATTCTGTGACACTTGACACGTGTTAGGTGACGGGCATACGCTTCCTAACACGTGTTAGGGAAGGAAAATGACATGTCGGGAACCAATGGGGCTTTGCGCGAATTCACACGTAGAAGTGCCCTCACAGCCCTCGGCGCCGGAATTGTCGGACTGACTGCGGCGTCGTGGCCGCGCTTGACCGGCGCCGATATCCCAGGCCGGGGAGACAACAGCCTCAGCATCGCCATCATGGGCACCGCCGCAGACGCCGCAGCCCGCCAGAAGGTCATCGACGCCTTCGCCAAGGTCCACCCTGAGATCAAGGTCAAGGTCCAAGCCATCCAGGCCGTGGACTGGAAAGACTTCTTCACCAAGATCCTCACCATGGTGGCCGCAGGAACGCCACCGGACGTGGTCTACGTGGCAACGGAAGGAGCCCAGCTTTTCGCCGAGAAGCTCGCCCACCCGTTGGACGAGTACCTCCGCCGCGATGCCGACCACATGAAGGAGTACTTCGCGGACGTCCACCCCAGCTTGGTGGAAGCCTTCATGTACAAAGGCAGCCTGTTCCAGCTTCCCATCGACTGGAACGCCGCCAACATGTACTACAACACCACGGCACTCCGGCAGGCAGGCCTTGACCGGCCCGCCGATGATTGGACGCACACCGACTTCCGGGCCACCCTTGCGGCCATGAAGAAGGCGAATCCCAAAGACTTCACTCCGTACTACTGGACCAACAGGCTCTTCGGCGGAGTGGTGCCGTGGCTCTACGCCAACGACACGAGCTTCCTCAAGGAAACCAAGTCCGGCGGCGGCGAGTGGCTGTGGGACGGCTTCTATGCCAACGACCCCTCGCGCGGCCTCCGCTCCGGGGGCTACCAGTGGCTCGAACCCAACGCGGACGATCCCCGGGTCTTCGAATCCTTCGATTACCTCCGCGGGCTCGTCAAGGACGGACTCGGCGTCCGTCCCGAAGAAGGCGGCGGCAGCTCACTGATCGGCCTCTTCGCCTCCAACCGCATAGGTACGACGCCGGCCGGTGGCTATTGGGTGCAAGGCCTCCACGAGGCGGGGATGACAGAGGACGGATTCGATGTCCAGTTCTTCCCCAAGTGGCGGTCCCAGCGGCACCAGTTCGGCACCGCGGGCTACGCGATCATGAAGACGGCCAAGGACAAGGACGCCGCCTGGGAATGGGTGAAGTTCTCCTCAAGCCTGGAAGCCATGCGGATCGTGTTCCCCACGCCGAACACCACACCCGCCCGCCGCTCCATGGTGAACGAGCAGCTCTATTCGGGAACAGGGCCCAAGCACTGGAAGGTCTTCTACGACACCCTGGACCGTTTCCCCACCACAGGTCCCATTCCAGCGCCACCCCAGCAGGCCGCCGTCGAGACCGCCCTGATGAAAAACGTAAGCCTGGCTGTCAGCGGTGACGAGCGCCAACTCAAGGACGCGCTCAACTCCATGCAGCGTGACCTTGAACTGGCCCTGAGGAGGCAGCCATGAGCACAACCACCAGTGCGCCCGCCCCGACAGGAAGGCAGGCCACCCGCAAATCCCCGCACGATTCCAAGCGGGGACGCGTGCAGCAGCGCTGGCTCCCTTGGGCTTTCCTGGCACCGACCATCGCGGGCATGGGCATCTTCACGCTGCTGCCAATCGTCGCGTCGATCGCGCTCGCCTTCTTCCGCTGGGACATCATCTCGGCGCCGACGTTCGTGGGCTTCGACAACTTCGCGGAGGTGGTCCAGGATCCAACCGTCAGGGTGTCGTTCCTGAACACCATCGTGTTCGTGATAGTTGCCGTGGCGTTGCAGCTCGGGTTGGCCCTGGGGCTGGCCATCATGGTGCAGGAGAAGCTGCCGGCCTGGCTCAGGGTGTTCTTCCGCTCGGCGTTCTTCTTCCCCCTGATCCTGTCCGCGGCATCGGTCTCGATCTTCATGCGCTACCTCTTCAACGAGCAATTCGGCGTCGTGAACTGGTTGTTGTCGATCGTCGGCATCCCGGCGGTACCGTGGCTGACCACGCCAGGTGGGTCTGCCGCCGTCGTGATTCTTGTGTACGTATGGCAGAACTTTGGCTTCTCGTTCCTTTTGTTCATCGGCGGCCTCGCGTCGATTCCGGTGGAGACCTACGAGGCCGCCTCCATTGACGGTGCAACCGGTTGGCGCAAGCACTGGTACGTCACCCTGCCGCTGCTGAGCCCCACCACCCTGGTTGCCTCGGTGATGGCCATCATCAACGCGCTCCAGGTATTCGATCAGCCCTACGTGCTCACCCGGGGCGGACCCGGCGACTCGACGCGCACCGCCGTCATGGTGATCTTCGAGTCAGCGTTCCAGCGCCTCGAATTCGGCCAGGCCTCGGCGATCGGCGTGATCCTGACGCTCATCATCATGGGCATCACCGCCGCCCAATTCCGGCTCAGCAAACGATTCGTCTTCTACCAGTGAGGCCCGCCATGACAACCATCCAAGAACGTGTCACCACCACGGCGCCCGTAACCACCCGGAAGAAGCGCGATTGGTCAGTGGCCGTGCGCGTCCTCGTCTTGCTGATCGCGTCCGTCTTTGTCCTCGGCCCCGTGTTGTGGACGCTGTCCACCTCGCTGCGGCCGCCGTCGGAATCCTTCCAGCTGCCGCCGGCCTTCCTGCCGCTCAATCCGGACCTGACCTCCTACGAGCAAGTGTTCAAGCAGCTCAACATCGTGGCGCTGGTCGTGAACAGCGCCCTGGTGACCGGGCTGATCGCGGTAGGACAGATGATCACCGCGGCACTGGCCGGTTACGCCTTCGCGCACCTTCGTTTCCGTGGGCGCGGCGCCCTGTTCTCCATCGTGCTGGCCACCATGATGGTGCCCGCTCAGGTCACGATCGTGCCCGTGTTCATGCTGATCCGCGGCGTAGGGCTCTCTGACACGCTGCTCGCGTTGATCATTCCCGCCATCCCGACGGCGTTCGGCACCTTCCTGATGCGCCAGTACTTCCTGGGGTTGCCGGGAGAGCTCGCTGAAGCGGCCGCCATTGACGGCGCTTCGCCGTGGCGCACCTTCCGTTCCGTCTACGCACCGCTTGCCATGCCGGGCCTGGCGATCGTGGGCATCCTGGCGTTCAACTTCCACTGGAACGAGTTCTTCAGGCCGCTCATCATGACCATCTCCGAGCAGAACTTCACCCTCCCGTTGGGTCTGGTGTCGCTCCAAGGCAACCTCGGCACCGGCAGTATCTCCGTGGTCCTGGCCGGTGTGGTCCTCTCCATGATTCCCGCGCTGGTGGTGTTCATGTTCGGTCAGCGCGCGCTGCAGGATGGACTCACCGCAGGCACGGGCAAGTAATTTCATCTCCATTCTGAAAGGGGTTCCGTTGACGGACCTTGCACTCATTGACTCCCTGGCATCCGCTTCGACGCACCCGGACCCGGCCTTCCCGAGGTTCCACCCGCGTCCGGCACAGGGCTGGATCAACGACCCCAACGGCGTCAGCTTCATCGACGGCCGGTACCACGTGTTCTTCCAGTACAACCCCTTGTCCGCCCGGCATCACCAGATCCAGTGGGGCCATGTGAGCTCTCCGGACCTGGTCCGCTGGGAAGAACACCCGGTGGCGCTGGTTCCCCAGGCCGGCGGCCCGGACTCTGCCGGCTGCTGGACGGGCGTGGTGACCTCCGATAACGGCGTTCCGACGGCCGCATACTCCGGTGTGAAGGACCACGGCGGTCATTCGCAGGTAGTGATCGCGCGTGGTTCCGCGGATCTGGTGACGTGGGAGCAGGACGGACACGTCGCTGCCTCCATGCCCGCCGATCCGCTGGTCACCGCAGTGCGCGATCCCTTCATCTTCCACTTCAATGGCACCCGCTACGCCATGCAGGGTGCGGGCCTGGCCGACGGGCGTGCCGCCTTGCTGCTGTACACGGTGGACTCCCTGGATGACTGGAAGTACCAGGGAATCTGGCTCACCACGGCCAACCCTGTCGCTGCCCAGTACACGCCGGCCGAGATCTGGGAGTGCCCGCAGCTGGTAGAGGTGCCGGTGGCTTCCGGCGGTTCCACATGGGTCATGATGTTCTCGCTCTGGCTTTCCGGGGACGACCACGAGCACGCCAATGGCGTGGGGCATCTGATCGGCTCTCTTTCGGCCGATCCGGAGACCGGGTTGCCGGTGTTTACACCTGTCTCAGGTGGGAAGTCCGATCTTGGACGCGACTTCTACGCACCGCAGATCGTGCAGCTTTCTTATGGTGCATCTGCTTCGGCTTTGCTTATTGGTTGGGCCAACGAAGGGCCCGGACGCGACGGCCGGCGCGGCCGCACCCAGGAAGAAATTGACGACGCCGGGTGGTCGGGTGTGTTGACGCATCCTCGCGTTTTGTCCGTGGCTGATGGGGCGTTGGTGGTTGCTCCCGCGCCGGAAGTCGGCGCTTACCGGGGTGCTTCTGTGGCTTCGGGGGCTACCGGATCGGTTGAGGTTCCTGGGTTTGCCGAGGTGCTGGTGTCCGGTGCCGGCACTGTTTCCTTGGAACTCGGTGACGGTTCTGGTTCCCAGGCGGTCTATTCGGGTGAGCTGGTTGAGGGGGAGGAGCTCCGGATCTTCATCGATGCCTCCCTGGTGGAGGTGTACTCGTCGGGGTCCGTGGCGACTACCCTTCGGGCCTACCCCGCGCCCGGGGAATCCTGGACGCTCACCCTTCCCGATGGCGCGACCGCCGACGTGTGGGACCTGGCCCTGCCCGCCTGATCTTTCCCGTTGTGAGGCCTGCTTTGCGCGCTACTTCCTCAGCAGGGCCCACGCCGCCCGGGTTCCTTGGCCGAGCTTGCGAGGTTAGGGAGGCGGTGGGGATGCAGAGTGGGCCTCGCACGTGGGGCTCAGCGTGGTGCTGGGCCCGTTGACTCCCGCACCACCAAGCGGCAGGGGACCAGCGTCTCCATGGTGGGGGCCGCCGTCGTGCTTTCAGTGCCCGTGCTTTCAGTCCCCTCAATGGTTCCCAAGAGAGCTGCCATGGCTGCCTGCCCGATCTCACGCAACGGCAGGGCCATGGTGGTGAGGGCAGGGACCATGGTGTTGGCGATCCGGTGTTCGTCGTCGTAGCCCATGATGGAGAGGTCGCCGGGGATGCTGAGGCCAAGGCGCGATGCCGCCAGCGCAACGCCGATGGCCAGGCGGTCGTTGGCACACATGATGGCGGTCGGCCGGTTGGTGGTTTCCACGTCGTCGAGCAGGCGCATGGCCCAGGTGAAGCCGTCATTGATATCCCAGCCGGCGTGCGTGATCCGGTCCTCCCTGATGCCGATCCCGGCGTGCTCAAAAGCGTCCTTGAAACCCTGCACGCGGAGGGGAGCGGCAGGGTCTTCGCCGGCACCGGCCACAAGGGCGATATCCCGGTGACCGAGTTTCAAGAGGTGTTCCGTGGCCTCGCGGCCGCCGGTGACTTCGTCCGGGATGACGTGGTGAAGCTGGGGTTGGGGGTGCTCGTCGTAGCAGTTGGCCAGGACTGACGGGACGCGGAGCATACCTTGCGGGATCTCGATCGGCTTCAAGCCCACAGTCACGTACATCAGGCCATCCACCTGCCGGTCCAGGAGGGTCTCGATGGCACTGGCATCCCGGGCGGCGTCGCTCTCGGTGTCCATGACAACGGTGACGAAGCCACGGCTGCGCGCGACGTCGTCCGCGCCGCCGATGATGTTGCCGTCGAAAGGGCTCACTACTACCGCGTCGGAGACTATGCCAATGACGCGTGATCGCTGGTTCCGCAGGCTGAGGGCAATGGCATTGGGGGAGTAGTTCAGCTCCTGGGCCGCCAAACGGATGCGGTCCTGGCTTTCCTTGGCCACATTGCCGTCACCCCGGCCATTGAGGACGAGTGAGACCGCACTTCGGGACACGCCGGCCCTCTTGGCGACGTCCAATGCGGTGGCCTTGCGGTTCATCGATGTCCTCTCCTGACGCTTAGTCAGCAGTCTACCTAACGCGTGTGAGGCTTGGCTGCAGGCGCTTAGGCGGCTTAGCCCATGCCGGAGAAGATGGAGCGCATAAACTCCATGCTTTTGAGGCCGGCTACCACCATGTAGAGCAACCAACCTGCGGTCAGTACAGCCATTGGCCACCATCCACGTCCGGGGGCGACCTTGTTTACCACCACTGTCCGGCCAATCATGTAAACCACGCTGCCCATGTACATAAAAGCCCAGGCCCAGTGGAACGGCCGAACAACGCCCTTGCTTTTGAGGCCTCGATGGTCAAAGAAAGCCAGGACAATTGAGGCTACGTAGACAAACGCCAAGGATCCCATGATCAGGAAATAGCCGGAGTCCAGGACAGACGAGGGATCAGGAACGGGATCGCCCGTGCGCGATGTCAGGAACCGGATTTGCGGGTTCCACGCCAGTGCTGACACTGCTGGAAGCAAAGGCAATCCGGCAATGCCCCAGGCGAAGGCGTTGTACACCGGTGTCCCCGGGCTGAGAGCTGGGCGTTGGTTCAGCAACGGAGAAGCCGGCGGTCCTACATGTTCCGTCCAAGCAGTGCCGTCCCACCAACGGTAGTACCGCGGATCCGAAGCGTCGGCGTACCAGCCAGGTGCCGGCGTCGTGGTGGGTTCCGGAAGCGGGCCAGGCGCTGAGGCGTCAGTCATTGCATCCCTTGGCCGCTAGGCGTTTACGGAGTAGCCAATCTGCGAATAGATCTGAGACATGAAATTGGTCATCCAAATGCCCACAACGATCAGCGAGACGATGTAGGTTCCGATCATGGCCCAAATCGGTGCGAGACCCCGGCCGAGGGCTACCTTCCGAACGATCACGGTCCGCCCAATGATGTAAACCGTAGGGCTCAGGAAGCACCAAGCCCAGTGGAAAGGTCGGATCACGCCCGAATTCGCCAGGCGCTGGCGATCAAGGAACGCGAAGAAGACCGACAAACCGTAGGTGACGAACCCTACGCCCTGGAGCAGAAAGTATCCGGGGGAATAGATCGAAGTCGGATCCAGGGTGGTGGTGCCTTGGCGCGTCGTGATGATGCGGAACTCCGGCTGCCAGGTGAACATCAGCAGCAGAGTGACCAGTGGCAGGAGAGTGATCGCCCAAATAAACGGGTTGTACACCGGAGTCTGGTTGCTGATCAATACGCGCTGAGGCGGCATCATTTGCGCCGATAATGGTGCCAGATGCGGCGTCCATTGCACACCGTCCCACCAACGCATCCGCTGCGGGAAAGAGGGGTCCGGGTACCAGCCGGGAGGCGTCGTCGAACCGGGCATTGCTTGACTCATGTTTCCCCCACATCGTGTTGTGACTTCGAGAGTATCGCGGTTGCAGGCTCTCGGTTGCAAGGTGGCCTTCCCCAGAGGATGCGTGGCGGTGTATGGATGGAGCATGAGCTTCTTCGACGACCTCCCTGAGGCCCCCGCCGGGCTACGCGAACCGCAGCCGGGCAGGGCCGAATGGTCCGGGCCGCCGTCGGACGAACTGCCTGGCATCGTGACTTCCGGCGGCTTCGTGCTCCGGGGCCCCAACGCGGTGGTGGCGCTGAAAGCGGTGGAGGTCTTCTCCACGGGATGCATTCTGGATCTGGTGTGGTCCGTGCGGCGCTCGGACGAAGCCGGCCAGGATTGGCGGGATGTCATGGAGCGCAGCTTTGAGCGACCCGGGTTGCCGGGAATCATGGTCGGTGCAGCACTGCCCGATGGTCGAAAGGCTTTTGCCGGGGACCCTTCCATGGTCGAGGGCATTGGACCTGTTTTAGTGCCGCAGGAAGGCAGTGGCAGCAGTGCCGGTGACGAACAGGCGGTGGGTCACGCCCAGTACTGGTTATGGCCGCTGCCCGCCGAAGGTGACCTGCGGATCGTTGCAAAGTGGGACGATGTGGGGTTAGCCGAAGGCTCCGTCACTGTGCCTGCTGAGTCTTTGGCCCGGGCGCGTGAACAAGTGGGCAAATACTGGTCGTAGCACTTTTCCACATAGCCAACCTTCCCTCGCAGCGCCGTCAAAGGCCGCCGGTACAGTGGCAATATGCCTGAACGCCTTCCTCACCCTAAGCGCCTTCCAGACCTCGAAGAACTCCTTGATTCCGCCTCCGTGGTCTCGTTGCCCATGCGCGTGAAGTTCCGGGGCATCATGGAGCGCGAGACTCTCCTTTTGCGTGGGCCGCTGGGTTGGGGTGAGTTCTGTCCCTTCCCGGAATACGACGACGACGAATCGTCCCGCTGGTTGGCAGCCGCCCTGGAAGCGGGCTGGCTTGGGTTCCCGGAACCGCTGCGGGACACCATTCCGGTCAACGCCACGGTTCCTGCGGTTTCGGCAGACCGCGTCCCCGATGTCCTGGCCAGGTTTGGACGGGTCGACGCCGTCAAGGTCAAGGTCGCCGAAAAGGGACAACAACTGTCCGATGACCTGGCGAGGGTGGCAGCAGTCCGGCGGGCGTTTCCCGAGGCCGCCATCAGGGTAGATGCCAATGGCGGGTGGGACGTTGAGGAAGCCGTTGAAGCACTGGGGGCACTGGCTCCGTATGGGCTTGAGTACGCCGAACAACCTGTTTCAACCATTACCGGCTTGGCTGAAGTGCGGCGGCGATTGGCCGCGGCAGGCACCCCCGTCCTCATCGCAGCGGACGAGAGCGTGCGCAAGGAAGACGATCCCCTGCGTGTGGCCAAGGCCGGGGCGGCCGACCTCATCGTGGTCAAGGTGGCGCCCCTTGGGGGAGTCCGACGGGCCCTGGACATCGTCGAACAAGCCGGGCTGCCCGCCGTCGTCAGTTCCGCACTGGACACCTCCGTGGGTATCCGCGGGGGCCTGGCGCTCGCGGCCGCTCTTCCCACGCTGCCATACGCCTGCGGCCTGGGTACAGTTTCGCTCTTTGCGTCCGACATCACCAGGGATCCCCTTGTAGCCGACGACGGCGCCATCCGGCTGCGGGACATCACCGCCGACCCAGGGCTACTGGAGCAGTACGCGGCGCCCAGGGAACGTCAGGATTGGTGGTTGGACCGGCTCCGGCGCGTGCACGAAGTCCTGGCAAACAACCAGCACGGGTTGTTCACCGTGTCTTAACCGGACAGACCACTGAGCTTCGGATTGCGCTGAAAGGCTCGTCGGGAACCTCGTACACACTCTGGAAGGTCCCCCCATGTCTGAAACCACCGGCCGCAAGTTCCCGCTGCTGCCCATGCTCGGCCACACCAAGGGTAAGCGCAGCGCAGTAACGTGTGCGCTCAAGTGCGACAACGCCTGCGCAGGCGAAGTGTGCAACACCAGCGCCAACGGCTACTTCCGCGATATTGCCTCGACGGCGATGTCTCGCCGCGCGGCCCTGGGCCTTGGCGCAGCAGGGGCGCTCGCCGTCGTTCTTGGTGGTGCCGTGACCGGCACCGATTCCGCCGTCGCCGATGCGGGCAACGGACTGTCCGACGCAGCAAAGAAGGGCTTCGACAAGTCCAAGCTGCAGTTCACAGCCATCAAGCCTGTCGACGCCGCCGTCGATGCCTTTACGGTTCCTGAGGGCTTCGGCTGGAACCCCATCATCCGCTGGGGTGACCCGCTGTTCGCGGACTCGCCCGCCTTCGACATCACCAAGCAGACGGCCGCCGCCCAGGCACGTCAGTTCGGCTACAACAACGACTACACGGACATCCTGCCGATCCCGGGCTCCAAGGACCGCCGTGCCGTGCTCTTCACCAACCACGAGTACACCAACGAGAACATCATGCTGCCGGTTGGCTTCGATGCCGCGGAAGCCCGCGCCATTGGCCGTGCCGCACACGGTCTGGCAGTGGTGGAGCTGGAACGCAAAAACAAGAACAAGCCGTGGAGCTACGTTCAAGGTGCTGCGCTGAACCGGCGCTTCCTTACCGACACTGTGTACGAACTGACCGGCCCGGCTGCAGGCACCAATCTGGTCAAGACCATCGATGACCCGGCCGGGCGTTACATCAAAGGGACTCTCGGTAACTGTTCGGGTGGCACCACTCCTTGGGGCACCGTCCTCTCCGGCGAAGAAAACTTCAACGGCTACTTTGCAGCTCCCGGAACCAGCGACGCAGACAAGCGCTATGGTCTCTCATCGAAGCCGACCACCCGCCAGTGGGAGCTCGACGAGCCACGTTTCGACACCCGCAACTCCGGATACGCCAACGAAAGCAACCGCTTTGGCTGGATCGTCGAAGTTGATCCGTTCGACCCCACGTCCACGCCCAGGAAGCACTCCGCCATGGGACGCTTCAAGCACGAGGGCGCCAACGTCATTGTCGCTCCGGACGGCCGCGTAGTGGCATACATGGGTGATGACGAGCGCTTCGACTACCTCTACAAGTTCGTCTCCAAGGGCAAGTACCAGCCGGGCGATTCGAAGGCAGCCCGCAAGAACAACATGAGCCTTCTCTCCGAAGGTGACCTGTACGTGGCCCGCTTCACGGGCGACTCGCCTGGTGCGGAGATCGATGGCAGCGGGAAGCTGCCCGCCGACGGAGCCTTCGATGGTTCCGGCGAATGGCTGCCGCTGGTGGTTGGCGGGGCATCAGCCGTCCCGGGGATGTCCGTCGCCGAGGTCCTTGTCTACACCCGCCTGGCCGCCGACAAGGTTGGCCCCACCAAGATGGACCGTTGCGAAGACGTCCAGCCCAGCCTGCTCACCGGCAAGATCTACGTGGCCTGCACCAACAACTCCGACCGTGGCAAAGCCGGCAAGGAAGGCGCTACGGAGGTCAACCCGCGCACACTGAACCGGGACGGCCACATCGTGGAAATCACGGAGGCTCCGGGCCAGACGGGTACGAAGTTCAACTGGACCCTCCTGCTGGTTGCTGGCGATCCCTCGAAGAACAGCTCCACGTACTTCTCCGGGTTCCCGGCCGACAAGGTCTCTCCGATTTCCTGCCCGGACAACGTGGCGTTCGACTCCGTAGGCAACCTCTGGATCTCCACAGACGGTGCTCCGTCAACCATTGGCTACAACGACGGTCTGTTCAAGGTCACCCTCGAGGGCCCGGAGCGCGGCAAGGTGGAACAATTCCTGGCTGTTCCCCGCGATGCCGAGACCTGTGGTCCGATCATCCACGACGAGGAGCGCACGGTATTCGTCGCCGTCCAGCACCCGGGTGAGGAAGGCACGTTCGACGCGCCCCACTCGTTCTTCCCGGATTACGTACCCGCTGGGGCCACCCCTGCCGCCGGTGCGGTGCGGGCACCCCGCCCGTCGATTGTGCAGGTCTTCCGCAAGTAGGTGATCCGCTGAAGCGCTCCCTTGTCTCTCGGAGATAGGGGAGCGCTTCTGTCTCCCACGCTCGTTCACATCCCCGGTGTTTGGGCCCGACGCTCGTTCACGTCCCGGGTGTTTGGGCCCGACGCTCGTTCACGTCCGCCTGGGGTGTGATGGAGGGTCGGCCGGAAGGTGGTGGGATGTGAGTGAGGGTTGGGTCGCCGTCTGCGCCAATAGACTGGAACGGTGACTTCCCAGGACTCTCTGACATCCATCGCCGCCGCCCGGATCGCCGTAACTGCGCTGCTCGACGGCGGCGTGCGGCACGCCGTGGTTGCGCCGGGGTCGCGTTCTGCACCCATGGCGTATGCGCTCGCCGAAGCGGAAGCAGCTGGCCGGATCCGGCTCCACGTCCGGATCGACGAACGAGACGCCGGATTCACCGCGCTCGGTCTCGCCCTCTCCTCGGAGGCTCCCGTCGCTGTCCTGACCACCTCCGGCACCGCAGTGGGAAACCTGCTGCCCGCCGTCATGGAAGCGAACCATTCAGCCGTTCCGGTTGTGGTCATCTCAGCGGACCGCCCCGAGGAACTCCACGGTACCGGGGCGAACCAGACCACCATCCAACTGGACCTTTTCGGCGATCACGTTCGCTTCGCCGTCGACGTCGCCGCGGGGGAGGACCCGCAGAAAGCCATGGCTACCGCGCTCTACGCAGCAACGGGCGCGCTCGAAGACACTCCTCCCGGCCCCGTCCAGGTGAACCTCGCTTTCCGCGATCCGCTGATTCCGGAGGTCGGCGACGCCCTGCCGGAAACGCAAGGACACGGCGTGTTCCATTACGACGCCGGTCCCCAAGCTTTGGATCTTCCGCCGGCATCCGCAGCACTTTCCGAGAGACGGACGGTGGTCCTCGCAGGCCACGACGCCGGTCCGGTGGCCGAAGCCTTCGCCCGCGCCCACGGCCTTCCACTGCTCGCGGAACCGTCCTCGAACGCCCGCTTCGGACCTAACGCGGTGGGGCCGTACCGGGTGTTGCTGGAGCACTTCGGTCCGGGCTCGCCGACTCCCATCGAGCGAGTGGTCCTGTTCGGCCGAGCCACGCTGTCCCGCCCTGTTGCAGCACTCCTGGCACGCGAATCCGTGGAATCCGCGATTTACCAGCCCGTCCCGGTCGCTTGGTATGAGGCCGGTCGCCGCCGCGAAACACCTGTGGAAACCCTCCCTGAACTGGCAGATTTCGCGGGCCGCGGTTCGGCGGAATGGCTGGATTCCTGGCTTCTGGCCGGGGCCGCTGCCCAACATGCCTTGGACGGCGTGCTTGCGGGGGAGAACGTCGCGAACGGCCCCTCCATAGGCGCAGCCGTGTGGGCACACTCCCGCGGGCAACTGGTCCTGGGCTCCTCCAACGGCATCCGGGACGTCGACCTCGCCGGCCAACCGCACCACGAACCCATCGCCACCGTCTACGCCAACCGCGGCCTCGCCGGCATCGACGGCACCATTGCCACGGCCACGGGAATCGCCCTGGGCAGCGGGCGCGAAACCACCGTCCTGCTGGGCGATGTCACCTTCCTCCACGACGTCGGCGGCCTCCTCCTCGGCCAGGGCGAACCTACGCCGGACCTCCGCATCGTGGTGCTCAACGACTCCGGCGGGGCCATTTTCAGTCTTCTCGAACACGGTGCTGTGGAAGACTCGGGCGCCTACGGCACCGCCGTCGAGCGTCTCTTTGGCACCCCTCACTCAGTGGACATCGCGGCACTCGCGGCGGCCTACGGCGTCGGGCACCAAGCGGTAAGCACGACGGCGGAACTTGCCGAAGCGCTCAAGGCGCCGCTGAAGGGACGCACCATCGTGGAGGTGCGCGTGGACCGGGCGGGCCTACGCGGACTTCATGCCCGGATCAAGGACGCGATCAGCGCGGCCGTTGGCCAGGTTATGACAGCGGGTTGAGCGTTTTCCCGGTGGGATGCGATTGAGCGTCGGCCGCAAGCGGGTGGGATGTGAGCGAGCGTTGGCGGCAAGCCGGTGGGATGTGAGAGAGCGTGAAAAACGAAAGGCGGGCGGCACTCAATGTGAGTGCCGCCCGCCTCCAAAGCAGAAGGACTTAAGCTTCCTCGACGACGATGTGGGTCGGGTCAAGGACGCGGCGCAGGAATTCCTTGGTTCGCGGCTGGGTGGGGGCGCTGATGACCTGCTCGGCCGGGCCTTCCTCCACCACAACACCGGCGTCCATGAAGACAACGCGGTCGGCCACTTCGCGGGCGAAGCCCATTTCGTGGGTGACCACCAGCATGGTCATGCCTTCCTGGGCCAGCTTGCGCATGACGGCAAGGACATCGCCCACGGTTTCAGGGTCCAGGGCGGAAGTGGGCTCATCGAAAAGCATGAGCTTGGGGTCCATGGACAAAGCGCGTGCAATGGCCACGCGCTGCTGCTGGCCACCGGAGAGCTGGTCCGGGAAACGGTCTGCCAAGTGTCCCAGGCCAACGCGTTCGAGGTTGTGGCGTGCCACCTCGCCGGCTTCGGACTTGGAGCGCTTGAGCACCTTCATCTGCGAGATGGTGCAGTTGTCCAGCACGCTCAGGTGCGGGAACAGGTTGAAATGCTGGAAGACCATACCGACGCTTTGGCGCATCTTGTTGAGGTCGACGTCAGGATCGGTGGCCTCGAATTCGCCTACGTTGATGGTGCCGGCGTTGGGGTGTTCCAGCAGGTTGACGCAGCGAAGGAGGGTGGACTTGCCGGAGCCCGACGGGCCGATCAGGCAGACTACCTGGCCCGGTTCCACGGTCAGTGAAATGCCCTTGAGGACCTCGTTGCTGCCGTAGGACTTGCGGAGGTCCTTGATGTCGACGCCGGCGGCGCGAACGGCGGCCGTGCTCCCAGTGGAGTTGTTCATGACTGTCCTGCCTATCGCTTGGTCCGCGCGGAGCGGCTTTCGAACTTCCTTGCAAGGAGGCTCAACGGGATGGTGATGACCAAGTAGAAAGCACCAGCCACCAGCAAGGGGGTGAGGCCTGCGCCCAGGCTCGAGATGCCGTCGCGGCCGAACTTGGTGAGCTCGTACTGGGAAGCCGTGAGGCCCAGGACGTAGATCAGCGAGGAGTCCTTGGTGAGCAGGATGATCTCGTTGGTCAGCGGGGGAAGGACGATCTTGAACGCCTGGGGAATGACGATGGAAACCATTGCCCGCCAGTGCGGCATGCCCAGCGAGCGGGCTGCTTCCATCTGTCCCTTGGGTACGGCCTGCAGGCCTGCACGGAGGGTTTCAGCGATGTAGGCCGAAGCCACCATGCCCAGCGAAACCATGACCACGACGTTGACATCCCACTGGACACCGAAGGCCAGCGGAACACCGTAGCCAAAGGCGATGAAGACCAGCAGGGCAGGGACGCCGCGGAAGAACTCGATGTAGCCGGTGGCAATCCAGCGGTACAGCGGGAAGGAAGAGAGCTTCATGAGGGCGAGCAGGAGGCCGCCCGACAAGCCCACCACGAAGGCCAGCGCTGTGTAGATGAGGGTGTTCTTGAGGCCCACCAGGAAGATGTCCGGGAACATCGGGCCGATCTTGGCGAAGTTGAAGACGCTGGTGCCGATCGTCTTCCAGTCCACGGCAAGGATCACTGCGGCCAGGACCACAACGAAGATGCCCGCCTGGACGTACAAACTGACTTTGGCTCGTTGACGTGCAGTCATTGCCATGGTGTTCTCACATTCATGTTGCGCAGCAGGGCCCCGAAACAACGTATCGTTTCGGGGCCCGGCTGCGTGGATCTCGGGAGAGCCGGGGCTCGGACTACTTGGTGGCTTCGCCGAACCAGGTGGTCTGGAACTTCTTCAGGGAGCCGTCGTCAGTGATGCGCTTCAGGGTGCCGTTCACAGCGTCTGCCATGGCGGTGTTGCCCTTCTTGATGGCGATGCCCAGCTTCTCACCCGTCGCGTAGTCCTCAACGCGCTTCAGGTTGGAATCGTCCTTGATGGCGTAGCCGAGAACGGACTGGTTACCGATGGCGGCGTCGATGGTGCCGGCCTTGAGGGCCTGGACCAGGAGGCCGGAGTCCTCGAACTGCTGTGCGTCGATGCCCTTGTCCTTGGCGTACTGTGCACCGGTGGTCGCCTGCTGGACGCCGACCTTCTTGCCCTTGGCGCTGTCGATGTTGCTGATGCCGGATGACGAACTGGCAACGAGGGTCAGGTCATCGTCCAGGTACGGGCTGGAGAAGTCCATGACATTCTTGCGGACGTCCGTGATGGAGATCGAGGAGATTGAGACGTCGCAACCTGTCAGTGCGGTGCCGGTCTCGATGGCCTCGAAGGAGCTGTCCACCACGTTGAGTTCTGCCTTGATGTCCTTGGCGATCTCTGCAGCGATGTCCATATCGAAGCCGACAATCTTGCCGTCCTTCTGGAACTCAAAGGGCTCGTAGGGGACATCCGAGCACACAGTCAGCTTGCCGGCGTTGATGAGCTTCAGGCCCGAGCCATCCGAGGCTGCGGGAGTCGAGGAACCACCACAGGCGGTGAGGGCCAATGCGCCGGCTGCGAGCACGGCGGCAATCTTGGTGCCGGACAGAACCGAACGGGAGATCTGCATGTGTTTTACCTTTTGTTGCGGTGGATGCTGAACTGAGTCGGTTTTAGTGTAGCGCCGAACATGAGATGTGCATCACAGGAAACGAAGTTTCACTATTAGATAACCAGTTTACGCACTTATCAACCACCAAAGCAGAAGGTCTGTCTGGAATCCCAGATTCAGCGCTTGATTCCCAATGCCTCGAGCATTGGCCGGAACTTGGCCCAGGTCTCGGCGAGTTCCGCCTCGGGCTGCGAGCCCTCCACGATGCCGCAACCTGCGTAGAGGCGCACAGTATTCGCGTCCTCGATCACGGCTCCGCGCAGCGCTATGCCCCACTCTCCATTGCCGGCGGCGTCGAGCCATCCGACCGGCCCGGCATACGGCCCGCGGTCCAAATGCTCGAGTTTCCGGATCAAGGCGCCCGCCACCAGGGTGGGAGTTCCGCAGACAGCCGCCGTAGGATGCAGGGCGTTGATGAGCGCCAGGCACGTAGGCACATGTCCCTCGATATCGGCCAACTCGGCTTTCACATCCGAGGCCAAATGCCACACGTTGGGCAACTCCAGAATGAACGGCTCGCTGTGGGAATTCATCGCCTCGGAGAACGGTGCCAGTTGCCGCGTCAGGGAATCAATGGCGATTTCGTGTTCATGCCGCTGCTTGTCCGAACCGGCCAAGACCCGCTCGGCGTATTCCATGGGGGAGCCGTCCATGCCATCGGCATCCCGACGGTCCAGGGTTCCCGCCAGGACCCGGGCCTGCGCAGTACGGCCTTCCACCTGAATCAGCATTTCAGGTGTTGCGCCAACCAAGCCGTCAACACCGTAGGTCCAGCATTCGCGGTACCTCGCGGCCAGCTGGCGAAGAACCTCGGCCGCGTTGACGCCGGCCGGAAGGGTGGCAACGACGTCGCGCGCCAACACCAGCTTCTCCAGCTTGCCGGCACGGATCTCTTCGACCCCGTCGGCTACAGCTTTCATCCAGTTTTCTTCGCTGAGCGAACCGTGGCTGAGGTAGCCGTCTTCGGCAACGGCCTCAGGGGACAGTCCGACGTCGGACCCTCCTTGGGCGGACTCGTCACCGTTGGTGCCGGCGAGCCAGCGGTCCACGCTGGCGAGGACGCTCGCCTCGGTGAGGGGGCCGGCGTCGAACGTCAATTGGGTGGCCCAGGCGCGACCGTCACGGATGCCGATCACCAATTCCGGCAGGATCAGGCGGGAAACGTGCGGGGAGGTCTTGGAGAAAGCGAAGGAACCGAATGCCACAGGACCGGTGCCCGGGAGCTCCACGTAATCAGTGATCTCTGCCTCAAGAATGAGGTGCCGCCACCAGATATCGGCCTCGAGGAAACGCTCGGGGCCGGTGGCATTGAAGCGGGTCAGCTCGCCATAGCCCACCAGGCCGGCTTCGCGCCGGGACCAGCAAAGAACGTCGTCCCGCACCAGAAATGACGGCAGCCCCCCGGAGGATGAATCAACATCGAGGGGGACTGTCAAGGTGCGGAGCGTACTCGTCATGATGGAACAACAGTACTCCCGCGCGGGAGCAGAACCTGAGCCGACTTCTACAGCGCAGCAAAGTCTGCGGAATGTCTGAGACAATTACTGGGTGAACCGAGCATCCTTGGAAAAGCGTCCGGACGAAGTTGCGACGATGTTTGATGATGTCGCCCCAAAATACGACGTCGTCAATGACGTCTTGTCCATGGGGCAGACCCGGCGTTGGCGCCGGATCGTGGTGGACGCCATGGATGTAAAGAAGGGTCAGAAGGTCCTTGACCTCGCCGCCGGAACGGGAACGTCCAGCGAGCCCTACGCCGATGCGGGCGTGGATGTTGTGGCCTGTGACTTCTCCCTGGGCATGCTCAAGGTGGGCAAGCGCCGCCGCCCGGACATCGACTTCATTGCAGGGGACGCCACCAACCTGCCGTTCGCGGACAACAGCTTTGACGCCTCCACCATTTCCTTCGGCCTGCGCAATGTCGTGGAACCCCGCAAGGCACTGGAGGAGATGCTGCGCGTCACCAAGCCCGGTGGCCGCCTGGTCATCGCCGAGTTCTCCCACCCTGTGGTTCCGCTGTGGCGCAACCTTTACACCGAATACCTGATGCGGGCCCTCCCGGCCATCGCCACCAAGGTCTCCTCCAACCCGGATGCCTACGTGTACCTTGCCGAGTCCATCCGTGCTTGGCCGGACCAGGACCACCTGGCGCAATGGCTCGCGGATGCAGGCTGGACGGACATCACCTACCGCAATCTCAGTGGCGGGATTGTTGCCGTGCACCGGGCGCAGAAGCCTGCCGAGCACCGCGAAAGTGTTCCCGTGGCCAAGTTGCGCCGCCAGATCAAACCGCGCCGAACGGGCGCCCAGTCCGGCTAAGTTGCTGATTAGGACGACGTGAAAGTACTGATTGTCGGCGCGGGCCCTGCCGGGTCCACAGCCGCGTATTACCTCGCCCAAGCGGGCATCGACGTCACTGTGCTGGAAAAAACGTCGTTTCCCCGCGAGAAAGTCTGCGGAGATGGGCTCACTCCGAGAGCCGTCCGCGAGATCCAGAAGCTGGGCCTGCCCCATGCCGTTGACGAGGGATGGCGCCGCAACAAGGGCCTGCGCCTCATTGCCGGTGGCCGCACCATCGAATTGCCCTGGCCGGAAGTTGCGGACTTTCCCACCTACGGCCTGATTCGCACCCGCCTCGGTTTCGACGAGGACCTTGCCCGTCACGCACAGGCAGCCGGCGCCGTGGTGCTCGAGCACCACAGCGTCACCTCTGCGCTGACCGACGACGCCGGTCGCGTCATCGGTGTTCGCGCCTCGATCCTTGACGAGTCCGGACGCAAGACGGGCGAACAGCGCGACTTCCATGCCGACGTCGTACTCGCCGCGGACGGTAACTCCACGCGAACCGCCGTGTCGCTGGGGATGCATAAGCGCGACGACCGGCCGCTCGGCGTCGCGGTGCGCACCTACTTCACCTCGCCCCGCCACGAGGACGACTGGATGGAAGGCTGGCTGGAACTACCGGGCAAGTCCGGCAAGCCGCTGCCCGGCTACGGCTGGGTGTTCGGGGTCGGCGACGGCACCTCCAACGTGGGCCTCGGCATCCTGAACTCCTCCAAGGAATTCGGCAAGCTCGACTACAAGCAGGTCCTGCGCGAATGGACCGCCGGCATGCCCTCCGAGTGGGGCTTCACTCCCGAAAACCAGGTGGGGGAGATCCGTGGCGCCGCGCTGCCCATGGGCTTCAACCGCACGCCGCACTACTCGCCCGGGCTGCTTCTGCTGGGCGACGCCGGCGGCATGGTGTCCCCGTTCAACGGCGAAGGAATCTCCTACGCGATGGAGTCGGCCCGTTTCGCGGCTGAGTTCCTGATTGACGCTTCTTCGCGCTCAGCCTCCGCCGGTTGGTCCACGCACGACGCCGATGCCCACCTTGCGCGGTACGCGGACTATGTGCGTGAGCAGTGGGGTTCGCACTTCACGCTGGGACGGATGTTTGCATCCCTGATCGGCAAGCCTGCAGTGATGAAGCTTGCGCTGCGCACCGGCATGCCCATTCCGGTCCTGATGCGCTTTGTGGTGCGCATGCTCGCCAACCTGACCGACCCGTCCGCGAAGGGCTTCGAAGACCGCGTGATCCGCGTCCTCGAGATGCTGGTTCCGGCAACGTCAAACACTTCCTCTGCCCGCGCCCTGACGCCGGCAGGCTCCGACACCGCGGTTTCCGCAACAACTAGTTAGGGTTAACCCGTGACGAACTCTGCCGAACACAGCTGGACGCATGCCGGGCACGGCTTGCCGGACTCCAACGAGCCTTCCCTGAACACCACGGCGATTGCAACGGGCCTCCAGCTGCCCGCAGGTTTTGCCGCCATCGCAGGCGACGCCGAGCTTGGCCCGGCCATCACCAACAATCTTGCCCGGGTGGAGAAGAAGCTTCGCGAAGCGATCTCCAACTCGGACCCGCTGGCTGACGCGACGTCGCGCCACCTGGTGGAAGCCGGAGGCAAGCGGATCCGCCCGCTGCTGACCCTGCTGTGCGCACACCTGGGCGACGCCTCACGTCCCGAGGTTGTACAGGCAGCCGTTGTTGTTGAGCTCACGCACCTGGCCACGCTCTACCACGATGACGTGATGGACTCCGCGCCTTTCCGCCGTGGGGCTCCCACTGCCCACGAAGTCTGGGGCAACTCGGTGGCCATCCTGACCGGCGACCTTATCTTTGCCCGCGCCTCCATCCTGGTTTCAGAACTCGGGTCCCGGGCTCTCGGCATCCAGGCCCGCACCTTTGAGCGGCTGTGCCTTGGCCAGCTGCACGAAACCGTGGGGCCGCGCGAAGACGAGGATCCGGTGGAGCACTACCTCTCGGTGATTGCAGACAAGACCGGGTCCTTGGTTGCTGCTTCCGGGCAGCTCGGTGCGATTTTCGCCGGCGCTGCTCCGGAATACGAGGACGTGCTGGTTGAGTACGGCGAAAAGGTCGGCGTCGCATTCCAGCTGGCCGACGACGTCATTGATGTCACCGGAGTAAAGGTCAAGTCCGGCAAGTCCCCGGGCACTGACCTCCGTGAAGGCGTTCCCACCCTCCCTGTGCTGTTGCTGCGCCGCGATGCAGCGGCGGGTGACACGTCCGCCGTCGCCCTTCTTGAACTGATCGACGGCGACCTGTCCTCGGATGAGGCGCTGGCTGAGGCCGTGGCCGGCCTGCGTGAGCACCCTGTCACCAGTGAGTCCTGGAAGATCGCCCGCCAGTGGTCAGCCGAGGCCGTCGCGGCCCTGGCCCCGCTGCCCGAGGGTGTCGTGAAGGACTCCCTGACCAACTTCGCCCACGCTGTGGTGGACCGCAGCAGCTAATTTCCCTGCTTTCCCGCAGGCGTCCGGCTCGTCATGGGCTGGGCGCCTGTTTTTTGTGCCTGGGTTTCTGCGCTTTTGCTGGGCTTTGCGACGGGCCCTGTGCCGCCACGACCAACTTTGGGTGAGCATTCGGGCCCTGGGCAGCATTTCGCGGCGTGTCCCGCCCTTCTGCCGTCAATGTGGGTGGTGGGGGCACGGGCTCACAGCGTGCTTAAAACGGAATGGCCCCGGTCCGCTGCAACGTTACGAGTCATACGCTGCACCGAACCGGGACCACAATCTCCGTTCGCATCAGACCCACCGGAGGCATTTAGTGGATCCGTGAATAGCTTATGACAATCCTGTCAAATTGGCAACTCTTCGCGTCAACGGATTTTCGTTTGTAGTGCTGTGGTTTACAGGTTGAGCTCGCGCCGTCAGCACCCACATTGATGTCGGGGAGCGGGTGACACGCCGGAACTGGGGGAGTTGTGGCTGGTTCTTGCAGCAAAGTCGGTGGCGGAGGCACGGAACGTTTTCCACATAGCCCTATTCACCCCAACGCCGTGAGCCGTCCTGGCTGGACTATTTGCATATGGACATCGTTGATTTTCTCCGCAGCCGTGAAGGGGCTGCAACTGCCCAAGCACTCTACGCAGCGGGTTTTACACGCCGGGCTCTGGCCAATGCCGTCAGCAAAGGGATCGTCACCAGACTGCATCGCGGTGTCTACGTTTCACGGAAGGCAGCCCCGGACGTAGTAGCCGCGTTTCGTTCCAACGGAAAGCTGACCTGCGTTTCCGCTGCTCGCTTTTATCAGTTGTGGACCCTTGATAGCGCCAATGACCTCCATCTCAGCTGCGGAACGGGGTTGGCCCGTCACCAGGTTGTTCACCACGGTCAGTGCATACACCCGGACCACCCATTTCTGCCGGTGGCAGGTGTTGGTGATGTTTTGCTGCACGCCTTGAGATGTCTACCGGAGTTGGAATCACTCGTCATGGTGCAGAGCGCGGTCAGCCAAGCACTGTTGACCACCAAATTCCTGGAAAACAAGATGGGAGGAAACCGGAACGGCAAAGCCCGCGCAATTCTGGATCTTGTCCTTCCGCGAGCAGATTCACTCCTGGAAGTCCTCGCCCATACGCACTTCAAAAGGGCAGGCCTCCGCGTCAAGATGCATGCAAACGTCCCCGGCGTGGGTGAAGTGGACTGCCTGATCGAGGACTGCGTGATTGTTGAACTCGACGGCGGGACACACTTCGAGCCAAAGCAGGTGAAGAAGGATTGGTACCGAAGCAACTCGGGTTTGAGGGGCGGCTTCATGAGTCTGCATTACTACTATGCAGACGTTGTGTATCAGCCACAGAAGATGGTGGACGAAGTCCTTGCGGTCCTGGCGAACAGGGAAACCGGCCGCTACGGGCCCCTCCGCTACATAGCCGGCCCGCCGCCGTCGTAAATTTTGGGCCCAAAGCCGTGCCGCCACAACCAACTTTGCGAGCAGAAGGTCGCCGGGACCCCCGGAAAACGGCGTGGCGCGGTGTTTAGAAACCCAATGTGGGTCGTGGCGGTACAGGCGCCAAACAAAAACAGCCCCCGCGCAACCAAACGGCTGCGCGGGGGCTGCGTGGACAGCAAACCTAGTCCTCGTCGTTGAACGCCCACTCGAACATGTCGAACACGAACTCGGAGAACGTACCTTCCTCGCTCTTCCACTGGCCGCGGGCGTTGTTACGGCGCCACACGATGGGGTCCGGGATGTTGAGGTCGGCGGTGCGGAAGCCCCAAGTGAACTGTTCGTCCTCGTCCTCCAGGAACATGAGGAAGCCTTCGTCATCGACTTCGAGTTCCTCGGGGTCCCAAAAGTAGTGGTAGGCCTCCATGAGGTCTTCGCAACCGCCGATGGCAAGGTAGAACTCGCGCAGGACCAGCGGGATGGTGAAGGAGTGTTCGGCGAGGGCGTCGTCCAGTTCCTCTGGCGTGAGGCCGTCTTCTTCCTGCCATTCATCCTCGAGATACTTTGGGACCAGCGCGCGGAACTTCTCGAGGAACATGTCAGTCATGCTCTTATCCTAGCTAATCCCGGGCACCCGAAATTGCGCCTCCGCCGGTCCCGGCACGGTGCCAGCCACGGACTGCCAACGGCACGTACCAGCCGCGACGCCAGGCGGTTACCCGGAAGGCGAAAACAACCCCGGCGATCACACACGCCGTCAGCCCACTGAAGAGCCCAAGGTGCCACAGCAACGTGGTCAGTCCCGCTCCGACAAAGGCAGGCAGCGCATAGATATCGCGGTTGTTGAACAGGGTGGGGATTTCGTTCGCGGTGATGTCCCGGAGCAAGCCACCGCCCACGCCGGTGGTGACACCCAGCAGTATCGCCGCCACGGGATTCATGCCGGCACTGATTGCCTTGAGGGTTCCGGTGATGCAGAACAAAGCCAGCCCGCCGGCGTCGAACAGCGTCAAAAGTGACGTGAAGCGCTGGACGGAGGAGAACAGGTAGTAGACCAGCATCGCCGCGAGCAGGGGAGGCGCCAGATAGGCGGGATTTGTGAAGGCGATGGGCGGACCGGCGTTGATGACGATGTCGCGGATGACGCCGCCGCCAAGTGCTGCGATGGACGCAAGGAGTATCGAACCGACAAAGTCGAACTGCTTCCGGGCGGCCAGCAACGACCCCGAGACGGCAAAAAAGAACACACCGATGAGGTCAAGCCAGAGAAGAACAATGTCAAAGGAAATCACGGGGACTGGTTCTTTCTTAACGTGCTTCACAACAGGTGCTGGCTCAACGTTACGCTAGCTCCCATGAACAGCCCCGTTTTGATCGCCTGTGCCCACGGAACCCGCAATGCCGAGGGGCAGGCAGCCATCCGCCAGGTCATGGCCGAAATCGAGGAACTCCGTCCCGGGCTTCGGGTCCTGGAGGCCTACGTGGACGTGCAGGAGCCTGAATTGTCCGGGGTGGTGGAGGGCCTGCCCGAGGGAACTGCCGCCGTCGTCGTACCGCTTTTGCTTTCCACCGGCTTCCATATCAAGGTTGACGTTCCCAAGGCGATCAAGAGCAGGCCCGAGGTAGTGGCCGCCAGGCCGCTGGGTCCCGATCCGCGGCTGGCGGAGCTGCTGGCCATGCACCTGCGCAACGCCGGGCTGCAGGAGAACGACGGCGTCCTGCTGGCTGCCGCCGGTTCGTCACTTCCGGACGGGTCGGTGGATTCGGAGGAGCAGGCGCGTTTGCTCGCTGAGCTGCTGCCGAACAAGGTGCGGGTCGCCTATGGTGCCAGCGCCCAGCCGACAGTGCCCGACGGCGTCGCCTCCTTGCGTGCTGAGCTCGCCGGAAGCGGTGGCCGCGTTTTTGTCGCGTCCTACCTGTTGGCCACCGGCTATTTCCATGACCAGCTTTTCAAGGCTGGCGCCGACGTTGTGACGGATCCGTTGCTGCCGTCTACGGTTCTGGCGGAGATTGCGCTGGAGCGTTTCGACGCAGTGTTGGAAAGCCTCTCCTAACCTTTGTTTGCAAGGAAATCCGGGCTTCGGGGACCTGCATATCCAGCGCCCGGGAACAAGGCAGTCGGCGTGTTCGTGACGAAATGTTTCCCTAGGTGACTCAACATTTCCAGACCTTTGCTGGCCAAATCTGGCCAGACCTACAGTCGATGTATGACAGATACAGCTGTAGCCGGTGCGTCCGCTGACGCCGCAGTCCCTTCGCGCCCAGCACGCACCCGTCCGGCGGCCAAGCCCCACGGCCAGTGGAAGGTGGACGGCACCACGCCGCTCAACGCCAACGAGACCTGGAAGCAGGAAGACAACGGGCTGAACGTCCGTGAGCGCATTGAGTCTGTCTACTCAAAAGAAGGCTTCGACTCCATCGACGGCACGGACCTGCACGGCCGTTTCCGCTGGTGGGGCCTCTACACCCAGCGCAAGCCCGGGATCGACGGCGGCAAGACCGCCACGCTTGAACCGCACGAGCTCGAAGACAAGTACTTCATGTTGCGCGTGCGCATCGACGGCGGTGCCCTCACCACCGAGCAGTTGCGCGTCATCGGCCAGATCTCCGTGGACTTCGCCCGCGGCTCGGCTGACCTGACCGACCGCCAGAACATCCAGCTGCACTGGATCCGCGTGGAGGATGTGCCCGAGATCTGGCGCCGCCTGGAGGGCATTGGCCTCTCCACCACCGAAGCGTGCGGCGACGTGCCGCGCGTTATCCTCGGCTCCCCGGTTGCGGGCATCGCCAAGGACGAGATCATCGATCCCACGCCGCTCATACACGAACTCGCCGAGCGTTTTATCGGCGACCCCGAGCTGGCCAACCTGCCGCGTAAATACAAGACCGCCATCACCGGCCACCCGTCCCAGGACGTGGTGCACGAAATCAACGACTTTGCCCTGGTTGGTGTTGTCCACCCCGAGCTCGGTGCCGGTTACGACCTCTGGGTCGGTGGCGGCCTGTCCACCAACCCGCGCCTCGCCGAACGCCTCGGTGTGTTCGTCTCGGCCGATGTTGCCGCCGAGGTTTGGCTCGGCGTCACGAGCATCTTCCGTGACTACGGCTACCGCCGCATGCGCACCAAAGCACGCCTGAAGTTCCTGATGAACGACTGGGGCCCGGCCAAGTTCCGCCAGATCCTCGAGGACGAATACCTCGGCTTCAAGCTTCCCGACGGACCCGCCGCACCCAAACCCACGGCTCCCGGTGACCACATCGGCGTCCACGAGCAGAAGGACGGCAAGTTCTTCATCGGCGTGACCCCCACTGTTGGCCGTACCTCCGGCGAGGCACTCGTGAAGCTCGCGGACACCCTGGAGCTGCACGGTTCCTACCGCCTGCGGACCACCCCGCACCAGAAGCTCGTCATCCTGGACGTCGCCAAGGAACAGGTGGAACCGCTGATCGCGGAACTGGACACCCTGGGCCTTTCCGCCCGACCGTCCGTGTTCCGCCGCGGGACCATCGCCTGCACCGGCATCGAGTTCTGCAAGTTGGCCATCGTGGAAACCAAGGTCACGGCTGCAACCGCCATCGCTGAACTGGAACGCCGCCTGGCCGACTTGGTGGAGACCAAGCAGTTGCCCTCGGCACTGTCCCTCCACA
Source organism: Paenarthrobacter sp. NPDC057355 (assembly GCF_042667405.1). Taxonomy (NCBI): domain Bacteria; kingdom Bacillati; phylum Actinomycetota; class Actinomycetes; order Micrococcales; family Micrococcaceae; genus Paenarthrobacter; species Paenarthrobacter sp. NPDC057355. Next base: position 195,574 of record NZ_JBHVAL010000003.1, read on the forward strand.
TCAACGGCTGCCCGAACTCCTGCGCCCGTATCCAGACGGCCGACATCGGCCTGAAGGGCATGATGCTGCCAACGCCCGACGGCGACCCCACCCCGGGTTTCCAGGTCCACCTTGGTGGCGGGCTGGCCAACAACGAGCGCGAGGAAGCCGGTTTGGGACGTACCGTTCGCGGCCTGAAGGTCACGGTGGAGGACCTGCCCGATTACGTGGAGCGCGTGGTCCGTAAGTTCGTCGCTGTTGGCGCCGAGGGCCAGACCTTCGCAGAGTGGGCACACTCCGCAGATGAAGGAGATCTACAATGACAGATCCCCAGACGCTTCCGGCTGTCCGCACGCTGCGGTCCCACGAAGAACTCAAGGCGCTGGCTGAAGCCGGCGCCGCGGAGCTTGGTTGGAACGCCACGGCGCAGGAAGCCATTGCCTGGGTGGCGCGAAACTTTGAACTGCCTGCAGTAACCGTCGCCTGCTCCATGGCCGACGCCGTTCTGCCGGCTTTGGTCGCGGACCAGCTTCCCGGCGTCGACGTTCTGTTCCTGGAAACCGGCTACCACTTCAAGGAAACGTACGACACCCGCAACGAAGTAGCTGCCAACCTGCGTGTAAACGTGGTGGATGTCCTGCCGGAGAACACCGTTGAGCAGCAGGACCGCCTGCTGGGCAAGGACCTGTTCGCCCGGGACGCTGCCCAATGCTGCGCCCTCCGCAAGGTCCAGCCGTTGCGCCGCTCGCTCTCCGGCTACGAAGTGTGGTTCACCGGTGTCCGCCGCGACGAGGCCCCCACCCGCACGAACACGCCCGTGGTCACCTGGGATGAAGGCTTCGGCCTGGTCAAGGTGAACCCGATGGTGGACTGGTCCTTCGACCAGCTGCTGGAGTACTCCGAGGACAATATCCTCCCCGTCAACCCCCTCCTGAGCCAGGGCTACCCGTCCATCGGATGCCAGCCCTGCACCCGCAAAGTGGCCCCGGGCGAAGACCCCCGAGCCGGCCGCTGGGCAGGATCCGACAAGACAGAATGCGGACTACACACATGAGCACTCAAACAACCAGCGAGGACCTCGAGTTGAACCAGTTGCAGAGCGAGACCGAGGAATCCGCCGCGGCGTGGCGGGCATCGCGAAGCGGGCACGGCGGATCCTCGGTGGAGCGTCTCTCCAGCCTGGACACCCTCGAGTCCGAGGCCATCCACATCATCCGCGAGGTTGTTGCCGAGTTCGAGAAGCCTGCGCTGCTGTTCTCCGGCGGCAAGGACTCCGTAGTGATGCTGCACCTGGCTACCAAGGCTTTCTGGCCGGGCAAGGTGCCTTTCCCCGTCCTGCACGTGGACACCGGGCACAACTTCCCGGAGGTCATCGATTTCCGCGACCGCACCGTTGAGCGCCTGGGCCTGAAGCTTGTGGTGGGTTCCGTTCAGGAATTCATCGACCGAGGCGAACTGGCTGAGCGCGCGGACGGTACCCGCAACCCGCTGCAGACGGTCCCGCTGCTGGACGCGATCCAGAAGAACAAGTTCGACGCCGTGTTCGGCGGCGGCCGTCGCGACGAGGACAAGGCCCGTGCCAAGGAACGTATCCTGAGCCTCCGCGATGAGTTCGGCCAGTGGGATCCGCGCAACCAACGTCCCGAGCTGTGGAACCTGTACAACGGCCGCCACACCGTGGGCCAGCACGTTCGCGCGTTCCCCATCAGCAACTGGACCGAGCTGGACATCTGGCGCTACATCGAGCGCGAGAACATCGAGCTTCCCAGCCTTTACTACGCCCACGAGCGCGAGGTCTTCGCCCGCGATGGCATGTGGCGTGCAGTAGGTGAGGTCTCCCAGCCACTTCCGCACGAGGACGTCATCACCAAGCTGGTCCGCTACCGGACAGTGGGCGACATGTCCTGCACAGGTGCCGTCGAGTCCGACGCACGCACCGTGGCCGACGTCGTAGTTGAAGTCGCTGCCTCCACCCTGACCGAACGTGGCGCCACCCGAGCAGATGACCGCATCTCCGAGGCAGCCATGGAAGACCGCAAGAAGGACGGCTACTTCTAAATGAGCACCGAAACATTGGCTGCCGGGCTGGAGACAGCCCTGCCCACCACCCTTTTCCGTTTCGCTACCGCCGGATCGGTCGACGATGGCAAGTCCACTTTGGTGGGCCGCCTCCTTCACGATTCCAAGGCCATCCTGGCTGACCAGCTCGACGCCGTTGCCCGCACCTCCGCGGACCGCGGCTTCGGCGGCGACAAGGGCGGCATCGACCTCGCCCTCCTGACCGACGGCCTGCGTGCCGAGCGCGAGCAGGGAATCACCATCGACGTGGCCTACCGCTACTTCGCCACGGACCGCCGCAGCTTCATCCTGGCGGACTGCCCCGGCCACGTTCAGTACACCAAGAACACGGTGACCGGCGCGTCCACTGCGGATGCCGTCGTCGTACTGATCGACGCCCGCAAGGGCGTGCTTGAGCAGACCCGCCGCCACCTGTCCGTGCTGCAGCTGCTGCGCGTGGCGCACGTGATCGTGGCCGTGAACAAGATCGACCTCGTGGACTTCAGCGAGCAGGTGTTCCGCGACATCGAGGCTGACGTGCAGAAGGTTGCCCGTGAGCTGGGACTTGGTTCCGATGGCGTCGCTGACCTGCTGGTGGTGCCTGTTTCGGCCCTCGACGGCGACAACGTGGTGGACCGCTCCGAGCGCACTCCCTGGTACACAGGTCCTGCGCTGCTGGAGGTCCTCGAAACCCTCCCGGCCGCGGATGAACTCGAAGCCGAACTGGAAAGCTTCCGTTTCCCGGTCCAGTTGGTCATCCGTCCTCAGGGCGCCCTGGCCCCTGATGCCGTGGCTGCCGGACTCGATGTGGAGGCGTACCGCGACTACCGTGCCTACGCAGGGCAGATCACCGAAGGCTCCGTGAAGGTCGGTGACGAAGTTTCCGTCATCAGCCCGGGGCACGAACCGCGCGTCACCACCGTGGTGGGCATCGACTTCGCCGGCCAGTCGTTGGAAGAGGCCGCAGCGCCGCAGTCCTTGGCCATCCGCCTGGCTGACGAGATCGACATCGCCCGTGGGGACACCATCGCTGCAGCCGGAACCGTTCGCGAAAGCTCGGCTGACCTGTACGCGGCGCTGGCCTGGTTGTCGCCGAAGCCCCTCCGCGAAGGGCAGAAGGTCCTGGTGAAGCACGGAACCCGCACGGTCCAGGCGCTGGTCCGCAACGTCACCGGCAAGCTGGATCTGGCTACATTTGCCGTGGAGCCGACCTCAACGCTGGAGCTCAACGACATCGGAAACGCGCAGCTCCGGCTCGCTGCCCCCTTGCCGTTGGAGAACTACCTGCACCACCGTCGCACGGGTGCCTTCCTGGTGATCGACCCCATTGACGGCAATACCTTGGCCGCCGGTCTGGTCAAGGACCACCCCGGTGACCACGAAGACGAACGTTACGTCATCTAAGGACACAGACAGCAATAAAACCGCGGCTTGTTCGCTGCCCCCTCCCTGCGGAGCGTGATGTTCGAACAAGTCGCGGTTTCTTTTTGGGAAGGCCATATGCCCCGCAACACCACCCTCAGCACCCTCCTGGACGCCGGCAAGGACCTTGTCCTGGACGGAGCCCTGGCCACCGAATTGGAAGCCCACGGCTGCGACCTTGAGGACGCGCTGTGGTCCGCCAAGGTCCTGCTGGAGCAGCCGGAGCTGATCAAGCAGGTCCACCGCGACTACTTCGACGCCGGTGCCTCCGTGGCTATCACCGCCAGCTACCAGGCGACGCCACAGGGTTTCGCGCGTCGCGGGCTGTCCGTGGAGGAATCGCTGGAGCTGGTTTCGCTGAGCGTCCGGTTGGCCGACGAAGCCCGCCAGGAGTACCTCGCGGCCAACCCCGGTTCGGGACCCTTGCTGGTTGCGGGCTCGGTGGGGCCGTACGGCGCCTACCTCGCCGACGGCTCCGAGTACCGGGGCGATTACACGCTTTCTGCCGCGGAATTCCGGGACTTCCACCGGCCCCGCATCGCGGCCTTGGTTGAAGCGGGCGTGGACTTCCTGGCGTGTGAGACGCTGCCGTCGTATGCCGAAGCGGAGGCACTGTTGGCGCTCGTGGCGGAGTTCGACGTCGAATCCTGGTTCACGTTCACGCTGCGGGACAGTGCCCACATCAGTGACGGAACGCCGCTCGCGGACGTGGTGGCGCTGCTCAGCGCGGAACCGCGCGTGGCCGCCGTCGGGGTTAACTGCGTGCCGCTGGACCTGGTGACTGAGGCGCTGGGGACCCTTCAGAACGCCACAGCTGCACCCCTGGTGGCGTACCCGAATTCGGGGGAGACGTATGACGCCGTGACCAAGACGTGGGGGCCTGCCGGTGGTGGCGTCTCGGCGGAGACGTTGGCCGGGAACGCGGGGGATTGGCTTGGCCGTAGGGCCCGTTTGGTGGGTGGCTGCTGCCGCACGAATCCGAGGGACATTGAAGCCCTCTCAGCCAATATGACGCAAAGTGACCCTTCATGAACCTTGATTTCTACGGGATTGAAGCCGAAATATGACAGTCCCTACTGTGAACTCATGACCACTCCGGAACGGTCCTTCCTTGCCCTCGATGGGCGATGTTAGGGGCCTGATCTTCGCCCCGCTTCGCATCCCAAAAATCTCCTAAGGACCCCCATGTCGAACTCTCCCGAGTCACCCAAGCCCGGATCTGATTCCGGCACTACCCGCATCGTCGCGGGCCAGACCCCAGCCAAGCCCAAGCGCCGCCGCACCCTCGAGATCGGACTGGCCGTTGGCCTGGTCCTGCTGATCGGTGCAGGCGCAGCCGTAGCCTCCGTTGTCTCGAACAACAACAACCAGGCAGCACCGGCCGCCAACACCTCCCCGGCAGCCGAGCTCAAGCTGGGCTACTTCAGCAACGTCACCCACGGGCCTGCCCTGGTCGGCACCAGCAAGGGCCTCATCGCCAAGGAACTCGGCGACACCAAGCTCAGCACCCAGATCTTCAACGCAGGCCCCGCCGCGATCGAAGCCCTGAACGCCGGCGCCATCGACGCCACCTACATCGGCCCGAACCCGGCCATCAACTCCTTCGTCAAGAGCAACGGCGAATCCATCAGCATCATTGCCGGCGCTGCTTCCGGCGGCGCACAGTTGGTGGTCAAGCCGGAGATCAACTCCGCAGCCGACCTCAAGGGCAAGGTCCTCAGCTCCCCGCAACTGGGTGGAACGCAGGACGTAGCACTCCGCGCCTGGCTTGCCGGCCAGGGCTACAAGACCAACGTCGACGGCAGCGGTGATGTGAACATCAACCCCACCGAGAATGCGCAGTCGCTGAAGCTCTTCACGGATGGAAAGCTCGACGGCGCGTGGTTGCCTGAGCCGTGGGCCTCACGTTTGGTTCTTGAAGCCGGAGCAAAGGTCCTGGTGGACGAGAAGGACCTGTGGGACAAGGGTGACTTCACCACCACCATCCTGATCGTGAACAAGAAGTTCGCTGCCGAACACCCCGAAACCGTGAAGGCGCTCATCAAGGGCCACGTGGAGTCCGTGAAATGGCTCAACTCGGCCTCGGCTGAGGAGAAGGCGACCACCATCAACGCTGTCCTCAAGGACACGGCAGGCAAGCCGCTTCCCGCGAACGTGATCGAACGCGCGCTGCAGAACATCAAGTTCACCACCGATCCGCTCGCCGGAACGTACAACAAGCTGCTGGAAGACGGTGTAAAGGCCGGTACCACAAAGCAGGCCGACATCAACGGCATCTTCGACCTCCGCACCTTGAACGAGGTGGAGGGCAAGAAGACCTCCGCTGCAGGTCTCGGCCAGGACTAAGCAATAACGGGCTGGTCCGCTTCTCCTTCGATTCTCGTGGGGAAGCGGACCGGCCTTAAGCCACATCAGCTCTACCAATCAACACGAAGGACGGGACCATGCCAGTCGTACTCGAGAACCTGGGCAAGCGCTTCGGCGACGGCGCCCCGGTGCTGGACGACGTCAACGCCACCATCGCGCAAGGCGAGTTCGTCGCCCTTCTCGGTGCGTCGGGCTGCGGCAAGTCCACCCTGCTGAACATCATGGCGGGACTGGAACAGCCGACGTCGGGCGCCCTTGAAGTACCCAGCGACGGTGCCGCCTTCATGTTCCAGGACGCATCCCTGTTCCCGTGGCTGACCGCGCGCGGCAACATCGAACTCGCCCTGCAACTGGCGGACAAGTCCAGCACCAAGGCGAGCCGGCGCGAACGGGCCAGCGAACTGCTGGAACTTGTCCACCTTGGTGGCGCCGGGGAGAAGCGTCCGCATGAACTCTCCGGCGGCATGCGGCAGCGCGTTGCCCTGGCCCGGTCCCTGGCGCAAGACCGTCAGCTCCTGCTGATGGATGAGCCGTTCGCGGCACTCGACGCCATCACCCGCGACCTTTTGCACGACGAACTCGAGCGCATCTGGAAGGAAACCGGCCGCACCATCGTGTTCGTCACCCACAATGTGCGCGAGGCCGTCCGGCTTGGGCAGCGGGTGCTTCTGCTTTCCTCGCGCCCCGGCCGCGTTGTGGCCGAATGGCAAGTCACTGAAGAACACCGCACCGATGCCGGCCGTGCCGGGGAACTGACCGCCGTCATTACCCGCCGACTTCGCGAGGAGATCCGCCGCCATGCCAAGTAACCCCACCACCGAAGAGCGGACCCTCCCAGTGACTGAATCCAAAGAGCACATCACGTCGCCGTCGCTCAAGGGCGACGCCTCCGACCTCCGGGATCTCGAAGCAGGCCTGGACAACCTGCAATCGGACGCCGGCCGCACGCGCGGTATCGAATGGACGCGCGTGCTGCTGCCGGTCGCTGCCCTGGTGGTCCTCATCCTGGCGTGGCAGTTCTATGTGTCGCTTGAGTTCAAGCGGCGCGACCTCGTCCCCGGACCACTCGACGTGCTCACCCAGTTCGTGACCATGTGGGGTGAAGGCAAAGTCCAGGAAGCAGTGTGGACGTCACTTCAACGTGGTGTGATCGGCTTCCTCATTTCTGTTGTGATTGCTACACCCGTGGGTCTGATTCTGGCTCAGGTTGCTCCCTTGCGCCGTGCGTTTGGTCCTCTGATTTCCGGCCTGCAGGTCCTGCCGTCCGTGGCTTGGGTTCCTGCCGCCATCATCTGGTTCGGCCTGACCGACGCCACCGTCTACTTCGTGGTGTTCATGGGCGCTATTCCGTCCATCATCAACGGACTCATCTCCGGAGTGGACCAGATCCCGCCGCAGTATCGCAGCGTGGGCACCGTCCTTGGCGCCAACAGGCTCCAGATGGCCCTGCAGATCGTCCTGCCAGCCGCGCTTCCCGGCTACATCGGCGGGTTGAAGCAGGGCTGGGCTTTCTCCTGGCGCTCCCTCATGGCCGCGGAAATCATCGCCGTTGGTGGCACCATCGGTTTCGGCCTGGGATCGCTGCTGGACCAAGGCCGTCTCCTGTCCGACATGACTATCGTGATGTCCGCGATCCTGCTGATCCTGTTTGTCGGCATCCTGATTGAGCTCTTGGTGTTCGGCCCAATAGAGAAGCGCCTCCTGCAGCGCCGTGGCCTGCTGGCAGGCAGCTCGCGGTAACCCCCTTGGTCCGGGGGTGAGGTGTGGGCGGAGGGCAGAGGCGCGCCCGATTCCGCCGTTCGCACCTCTTCCGCACCAGCTCCGCGCCCTTTCACGCCAATTGCACCAGCGGTTATGGAGGCGATCGGCGCTACATGGTGCGGGAACCCGGCGCACGCAACGCCCGACGGCGGCCTCCCGCCGTCGGGCGTTTACGGAACCGAAGCGCTAGAGACCGGCGAGGAGGGTCTTCATCTCCTGGATCTCCTGCTCCTGCGCAGCCACGATGTCTTTGGCAAGCTGCACGGCCTCGGAAGATTTGCCCTGGCTTATCTCGGTTTTGGCCATGGTCACAGCACCTTCGTGATGCGCGATCATCTGGGAGAGATAGAGCCTGGCTGCTTCCGTGCCATGGGCGTCTTTGAGTTTCTGCAGCTCAGTGTCGCTCACCATGCCGTCCATGCCGTGGCCTGCGTGCCCTGAGGATCCCATCATGGGCTCACTCCAGCCCTTCAGCCACGCCGTCATTTTCTCGATCTCAGGTGCCTGGGCCCCTTTGATCTGAACCGCCAAGGCAGTCACAGCGGACGGAATATCTTTCTTGGCCAGGATCGCGTCCGACATCTCGACGGCCTGGGCGTGGTGCGGAATCATCATCTGGGCGAACATGGTGTCCGCCGCATTGTGGTTTGACGCGGTGCTGGCCTCGGAGGTGCTGCCGGCTGAGGCCGTCTGCTGGCCGTGATCCATGCCGGGCATCGGATTGGAGCCGGAATTCGAAGCGCATCCCGTCAGTGCCAGCAGGCCTGCAAGGGCGGTTCCGGTAACAAAAAAGCGTACTTTGTTCATCAGTGATTGGTCCTTTGCCAATTCAGGCGGCCTGTTGGTCGACCGCCAGGGGTAAGCAGATGTTCCGAGGCCGAGGCCCCGGGATGGACGGGTAGCCGTGCGGCGACCCGTTCCGTTGCTTACGTCCTGCTGATGCTCAGTTGCCCGGGCGTGGGTGCGGCTGGTCGGTAGGACCAGGCTGGCGTGGCCTCGTGGGGTTCCCAGACAGTGGTAGTGATGACAAGGGCGTCACCCGGAGGCGGCGCAGCCAGTGAGCCTGTTTTCAGCGATGGGATGCAGTTTGCGCTGGAGGACTGGGCGCAGGAGCAGCTGCCCGATGTGCACTGGTCCGCTTGTGCAGGCTCCAGAGGATGCTTTGCGGAGCCATGCTCGTGGTGCGATGCGGCCGTTAACATCAGCGCTGAAGGATTGGCGGAATGTGAGCCGTGTGACCCGTTGACAATGTGCATTCCGAAAATGCCCGCAATGACGGCAGCCACCAACAGCAGGAGAGGGATCCGACGTCGGATGGCGGCGCCGGTATCCAGGAATGTCATCCTGTTCACGGTTTCCCACCACCTCCTGCAGCTCATCGGACATTAGCAGCATACCCCCGGAGGGTATCCTTTGCATCGCAGCGCCGCGGGTTCGCCTCTGATGCAGGTTTATCCGCTGCGAATTCCCTTCCGAGCGCCTAGAATCGCCAAATGGGCCTCCTAACGTTCAGCATCAACGTCACCCTGGATGGTTGCGTTGACCACCGTGAGGGTATCGCCGACGACGAGACACACGCTCACTTCACCCGACTCCTGGAGCAGGGCGGCGCAATGCTCTGGGGTCGCACTACCTACGAAATGATGGAGAGCTACTGGCCGGGCGTCGCCAGCGGCGAGATCGATGCCCCGCAATCCCTCAAGGAGTGGGCGGTGGCGCTGGAGACCAAGCCCAAGTACGTCGTCTCGGCCTCGCGGAGGGACTTCCCGTGGACCAACAGCCACCACCTGACTGGGGACCTCCGCTCGGCTGTGCAGGAACTCAAGGACAGTACACCTGATGGGGTCCTTGTCGGCAGTGGAAAACTTGCCACAGCGTTGGACCGGATGGACCTGATTGACGAGTACAAGCTCCTGATCCATCCCATGATCACCGGTCACGGACCCACCCTCTACCAAGACGGATTGCCCAGCACCCGGCGCTTGGAGCTGGTCTCCGCGGAGCCACTGAGCAACGGCGCGGTCGCCATGCACTATCGACGGGCCGATTGAGGAATGCACCGGCACTCACCGGTGTTGTGACGGGCATGCACAACAAACGGATCGGCTTCCTGTCCTTCGGCCACTGGGCCCGCGTCCCAGGCTCCTTGGTTCCCACTGCCGGCGAGGCCCTGAAGCAGGGGATTGACCTCGCTGTCGCCGCCGAGGAGTTGGGCATCGATGGAGCTTTCTTCCGTGTGCACCACTTCGCGCGGCAGCAGGCTTCGCCGTTCCCGCTCCTGAGTGCCATCGCTGCGCGGACCAGCCGCATTGAGATGGGCACCGGCGTGATCGACATGCGCTACGAGAACCCCCTCTACATGGCCGAGGAAGCCGCAGCCACGGACCTCATCAGTGACGGCAGGCTGCAACTCGGCGTGAGCCGTGGTTCACCCGAGCCCGCACGGAACGGTGCCGCGAATTTCGGTTACGTCCCGGCCGATGGCGAGGACGGGGGCGACATGGCCCGCCGCCACACGGCGCTGTTCCGCAAAGCCATTGCAGGTCACGGTGTGGCGGAGGCGGATCCGCACTATTCCGGCGGCGCCACTGGTTTGCTCCCGATCCAGCCTCAATCGCCCGGCCTTCCACAACGGATCTGGTGGGGCGCCGGCACCCGTAAGACGGCGGTGTGGGCGGCAGAGCAGGGAATGAACCTCATGAGTTCGACGCTTCTCACCGAAGATACGGGCGTGCCCTTTGACGAACTCCAGGCCGAGCAGATCCGGATGTTCCGCGAAGCCTGGGCAGCTGCCGGCCATGACTTCGAACCGAGGGTCTCGGTCAGCCGCAGTGTGATCCCGATCGTGGACGACGTCGACAACCACTACTTCGGCCTCCGCGCCCAAGCGGACAGCCAGGATCAGGTGGGGATTCTCGACGGCGCGTTGTCGCGTTTCGGTAAGAGCTACATCGGCGAACCGGAGCAGTTGGCAGAAGAGTTGGCGAAGGACGCAGCAGTCCAGTCTGCGGATACGGTGCTGCTCACCGTGCCCAACCAGCTCGGGGTCGATTACAACGCGAAGCTCCTGGGCAACGTGGCAAAGCACATCGCCCCGGCGTTCGGGTGGAAGCCGAATTGGGAGGAGGCGTAACCGGGCATCGTTCTCTCCACCGATAGGATCGAACGCATGCATGAAGGAACCACCAAGCTGAATATACGGGCTTGCCGTGGGCCGGAGGAGTACGCGCGCCTGGTTGAGATTTGGCGCGAAGCGGTCCTCGCCACCCATGACTTTTTGGATGAGTCCGATTTCAACCGGATCGAATCCCACCTTGCATCGGACTACTTTCCCGCCGTGACTCTCACCGTTGCCGAGAAGGACGGAATACCCGTTGGGTTTGCCGGGGTGCTGGACGGTGCTCTGGAGATGCTCTTCGTCTCCGATGCAGTCCGCGGCCACGGTGTTGGGACGGCGCTCCTGGCCGAAGTTGTCAAGAGCCAGGGGGTCTCGAAGGTAGATGTGAACGAGCAGAACGACGCCGCTCACGGCTTCTACCGTAGCCGGGGCTTCGTTCAGACCGGCCGGAGCGAGCTCGATGCCGACGGTCGGCCCTATCCGATCCTTCACCTGGAGCTGAATACGGGTTCCTGAACCCGGGCCGGCGTCCACGGAGCCCCCGAAACGCCGGTACTCTTATTGGCTGTGCATCGCTGCGGAAACGCCGCGGGCGCACGTGTAAGCCCCTTCAATGAGGAGGGGGCTGACGAAGCCAGTAAAGGTAAAGATGGACATTCAGAATCTCCTCGAAGACATCGTTGGAGCAGTCGAACCGCACGTGGGCCAGGGAAATGTGGCCGACTACATTCCCCAGCTCGGGGCTGTGGATCCGTACCAGTTCGGGATATCCCTGGTGACCAAGGACGGCGAGGTGTTCTCGGCCGGGGACGCCCACGTCGAGTTCTCTGTCCAGAGCATCTCCAAAGTGTTCGCCCTCGCCTTGGTCCTGGCTTCCGACGGCGACCACATCTGGAAGCGTGTCTTCCGCGAACCCTCGGGCAACCCTTTCAACTCCCTGGTCCAGCTGGAGAGCGAGGACGGGATTCCCCGGAACCCCTTCATCAACGCCGGCGCGATTGTGGTGACGGACAGGCTGCTGAGCCTGACGGGCAACGCTGCGCACGCTGTCCGGGACCTGATGCGACAGGAAACCAACAACACAAACGTTGATACCGACCACCGGGTGGCGTCGTCCGAGTTGGCAAACAGCCACCGCAACGCCTCCTTGGCGCACTTCCTTGCCAGCTGTGGCAACCTGGAGAACCCCGTGGAGGACGTCCTGGACTCCTATGCCAGGCAGTGCGCCTTGGCCATGACGTGCGAAGACCTGGCGCTCGCCACCCGGTTCCTGGCCTCCAACGGTTTGGGTGCCGACGGCAGCCTCCTGTTGTCACCGGCGCAAACAAAGAGGATCAACGCCGTCATGCTCACCTGCGGAACCTACGACGCCGCCGGGGAGTTCGCCTACCGGGTGGGCCTTCCGGGCAAGAGTGGCGTGGGCGGCGGGATCGTGGCCGTGGTCCCGAACAAGTGCGCCATCAGCGTGTGGAGCCCGGGGCTGGGACGGTCTGGCAACTCCGTGGCAGGGGTCGCCGCGCTGGACGAATTCACCACTCGCACGGGCTGGTCGGTGTTCTAATCAGCCTGCAGTTGTGAAACTTTTTGTGACGCCGGATTACCCAGCGTTACCGGTTGTGTCCGGGCCTTTGAAGCATATTACGGCGCAGCCCTACAGTTTTTTCATGGCAATACAGGACATTTACCCCACTGCGCTGAGGCTGCTCGGCCGCCCGGTGCTGGTTGTGGGCGGCGGACCCGTCGCGCCAAGGGACTGCTCGACGCCGGTGCAAAAGTCACCGTGGTCGCTCCCGTTGCCACCGAAACACTTCGCACGCAGGCGGCGTCCGGGCTCCTCACCTGGGAGCCCCGGGAGTACCGCACCTCAGACCTCGACGGCGTCTGGTTCGTTCAGACCGCTACCGGCTCTTCCGCTGTGGACACCCAGGTAGCGTCCGACGCCGAGGCGCAGCGCATCTGGTGTGTTAATGCTTCCGATCACGAGGCTTCCGCTGCCTGGACTCCCGCTGTCGCCGAGGTTGACGACGTCAAAATCGCCATCAATGCCGGGGGAGACCCGCGCCGCGCCATGGCCTTGCGGAACGCAGTTGCCACTGCCCTGGAATCAGGTGACCTGCCGCTGCGCCGGCACCGGAAAGCGGACAGCACAGGTTCCATTGGTTCCGTCGCTTTGGTGGGCGGCGGTCCCGGCGACTCGGGACTCATCACCGTCCGCGGTCGGCGCTTGCTGGGCCAGGCCGACGTCGTGGTTGCAGACCGTCTTGGTCCGCGCGAGCTGCTCAAAGAGCTGGCTCCCGACGTTCGCGTGATCGAGGTCGGCAAGACCCCCGGCCACCACCCTGTACCGCAGCTTGAGATCAACCGCATCCTCGTGGAAGAGGCCCTCAAGGGCAACCGCGTGGTCCGTCTTAAAGGCGGCGACCCCTATGTCCTGGGCCGCGGCGGCGAGGAAGCAGAGTACTGCCGGCAGAACGGCGTCGAGGTTGAAGTGGTCTCCGGTGTGACGTCGGCGATCTCGGTTCCCGCTGCCGCCGGCATCCCGGTGACGCATCGTGGCCTGGCCAAGGGCTTCAGCGTGGTCACCGGCCACGAGGAGCTGTCCGAAGTCCCGGCACGGCCCGATCACACTGTGGTGTTGCTCATGGGAGTGGCGCAATTGCGTGATTCCGCGGCTGCGCTGGCGGGCTCGGGTCTGCCTTTGGACACTCCAGTAGGTATCGTAGAGAACGGGTATTTGCCGGATCAGCGCGTCACCATCGGCACCTTGGGAAGCATTGCGGACCAAGCGGAAGCCGTGGGCGTGGCCAATCCGGCGGTCATCGTGATCGGCGATGTCGTCCGGGTCAGCCCCTTTGCGCCGCAGCATTTCAAGACCGCTGACTACAGCACTATTACCCCCAACCGTCCCCGCGTCCGCACCAACTAGCCCCCGGCCCAACTAGGTAACAGATAACGTCGTTATGAGCCCTCAATACGACGTTTACTGCGACTCAGTTGGGAGGCCCGAAAAGAAGAAGGAACACAGCCGTGTCAATTAGCACCCCCGTAGGTTCTGCGGACCGTCCGCTTCGCGTCGCCGTCATCGGCTCCGGCCCGGCCGGCGTGTACGCAGCGGACATCCTGACCAAGAGCGAAGCCGTCAAGAGCGGCGAACTCAACGTCAGCATCGACCTCTTTGACCGCTACCCGGCACCGTACGGCCTGATCCGTTACGGCGTTGCCCCGGACCACCCCCGCATCAAGGGCATCGTCAACGCCCTGCACAAGGTGCTGGACCGCGGCGACATCCGCTTCTTCGGCAACGTGGACTACGGCACGGACATCTCCATCGAGGACCTCCGCAAGCACTACGACGCCATCATCTTCGCCACCGGAGCCATCAAGGACGCGGACCTGAACATCCCGGGCATCGAGCTTGAGGGTTCGTTCGGCGGCGCGGACTTCGTGTCCTGGTTCGACGGACACCCGGATGTTCCGCGCGAGTGGCCGTTGGATGCCAAGGAAATCGCCGTTCTGGGCAATGGCAACGTGGCGCTGGACGTAGCACGTATGCTGTCCAAGCATGCCGACGACCTGCTGGTTACCGAAATCCCGGACAACGTCTACGCCGGCCTGAAGAACTCCCCGGTGACGGACGTCCACGTGTTCGGCCGTCGTGGCCCGGCGCAGGTCAAGTTCACCCCGCTGGAGCTCCGCGAACTCTCGCACTCCAAGGACGTCGACATCATCCTCTACGCCGAGGACTTCGAATTCGACGAAGAGTCCGACCGCCAGGTCCAGAGCAACAACCAGATCAAGACCATGGTTGGCACGCTCACCAACTGGATCGCCGAGCAGCCGGAGGACCTCTCCGAACTCAAGGCTTCGCGCCGCCTGCACCTGCACTTCCTGCACAGCCCCGTGGAAATCGTGGACTCCGCCGAGACCCCCGGCAAGGTTGCAGGCATCAAGTTCGAGCGCACAGAGCTGGACGGCACGGGCAACGCCCGCGGCACCGGCGAGTTCATCGACTACCCGGTCCAGGCCGTGTACCGCGCCATCGGCTACTTCGGCTCTGCCCTTCCGGACGTCGAGTTCGACCACAAGAAGGGCGTCGTGACCAACGACGGCGGCCGCGTCCTGGATGCCGACGGCCAACACGTCCCGGGCCTCTACGCCACGGGCTGGATCAAGCGTGGTCCCGTGGGCCTCATCGGCCACACCAAGGGCGATGCCCTCGAGACCGTCACGTACCTGCTGGAGGACCGCGAAAACCTGCCGCTCGCCGAGGTTCCTGCGGCAGACGCCGTCGTGGATCTGCTCGATGCCCGCGGCGTGAAGTTCACCAGCTGGGAAGGCTGGCTGGCACTGGATGCCCACGAGCTCGCCCTCGGCGCAGCGGCCACCGAAGCCGGCGGTTCGCACGGCGTCGAGGTGACCCGTGAGCGCATCAAGGTTGTGCCGCGCGAGGACATGGTCAACATCTCCCGCGACGGTGTATCCGCCCAGGTCTAAAACCAACGCGGGGTCACTTTTGGCCCATTCGGAGCTTCCGGATGGGCCCTAAGTGACCCCGCGTTGTTTTAAGGTGGGGGTATGGACGTCGTCGTCATCGAAACACCCCAGCTGGGCGACCGCAGCTACCTGGTCCACGACGGCTCCGTGGCACTGGTGATCGACCCCCAGCGGGACATCGACCGGGTTGAGGCAGCGGCCACTGCTGCGGGCGTGCGGATCACCCACGTGGCGGAGACCCACCTCCACAACGACTACGTCACCGGTGGCCTGGCCCTCGCTGAAAAGCACGGAGCCGCTTATCTGGTCAACGCGGCGGACCACGTCGCTTTTGCGCGCACACCTGTCTCGGACGGGGACGCATTTCTTGTGGGACGCCTCTCGGTGCGGGTGGTCGCGACTCCGGGTCACACCCACACGCACTTGGCGTACGTGGTGCGTGAGGCAGGGGACGACGGCGGCGCGGAAGCCGTGTTTTCCGGCGGCAGCCTGTTGTACGGCTCGGTTGGACGGACGGACCTGGTCGCTCCGGGCGACACTGAGGCCTTGGCCCACGCGCAGTATTCTTCGGTCCGGAAACTGGTGGACTCGGCTCATCCGGAGGCCGCCCTCTACCCGACCCACGGCTTCGGATCGTTCTGTTCCATCGGCCCTGCAAGCCACCAGGACGCCTCTACATTGGCGGAGCAGTCAGCACACAACCATGCCCTGACCGACCCGAGCGAAGAGCACTTCGTAGCCCAGTTGCTGGAGAACATCACCGCGTATCCGGCGTACTACGCCCACATGAGCCCATTGAACGCCGCAGGTCCCACACCCGTGAACCTGAATATTCCGGAGTCGGTCGAGGCGGCTGAACTGGCCCGTCGCCTGCACGCTGGAGAGTGGGTGGTGGACCTCCGGCACCGGGTAGCTTTCGCCGAGGACCACCTGCAGGGGAGCGTTGCCTTTGAGTACGGGAACGGGTCCAACTTCACCAGCTATCTGGGCTGGGTGATCCCATGGAACCAGCCGCTCACACTCCTCGGGTCACACGATGACGTGGAAAAGGCGATCCGCGACCTGGCGAGGATCGGCATTGAAAGCCCGGATGCCGCCGTCGGGCCTTCACCCGAAATGCTGGCGCCGGGCGCCTCACGGTCCTCCTACCCGCACGGCGACTGGAGTCTGCTGCTGAAGGAGAGGGTGCAGGACGATGTGGTCCTGGATGTCCGAAGGCCCGAGGAATTCAAGGCCTCGCACGTGCAGGATGCCCTGAATATTCCGGTGTATGAGCTTCTTTCCAGGGTCACTGAGCTGCCGGAGGCCAGGATCTGGGTGCACTGTGCCACCGGCTACCGGGCCAGTGTTGCCGCGAGTTTGTTGGATCGTGCGGGGCACGACGTGGTGCTCATCGACGCCCGGTTCAAGGATGCGGCCGGTGCCGGGATTGAGCTGACTCCCTAGGACGTGGAAAGCCCGCTGTTCCGTTGTTGGGCAACGACGGAGCAGCGGGACCGCAACGTGCTTCTTAGAACTGCAGAGGCGTCTTGTCGGCGCAGAAGTCGAGATTCCGGTAGACGCTGGAAACGGCGGCCTCAGGGTTGTGGGCTTCGACGGCATCCACCAGTTCGTCGTGGCCTTCGCGCGGGATGCCGTTGAAGCCGTCCTTGCGCTGCTGGCGGAGGAGATCGTTGTGGAAGACACCGCCGAACGAAACGTAGAGCTGGTGCAGCAGGGGATTGCCTGAGGCCAAAGCCACGCGTTCGTGGAATTCCCAATCGGCGGTGGCCCACGCGGGGTAGTCCTCGGCAAGCCAGGCATCGTGGCGGACTGCCAGGAGACGACGCATCTCCGCGATGTCCTCAGCCGTGGCATGCTTCGTTGCCAACCGGGCGGCCTGGGTGTCGAGCCCCAAACGAACCTCGACGATGTGTTCCTGCGTGTGCTCCTTGTACATCCGCTGGGCGGCCCCGGAGATCTCGCTGTTGGCACGGACGTACGTACCGTCTCCGCGGCGCACCTCCAGCATCCCGGAGTGCGCCAGGGCCTTGATGGCTTCGCGCAGCGTTCCCCGCGAAACACCCAGGGTGGCCATGAGCTCGGGCTCGGCAGGGATGCGTTCCTGCAGCGGCCACTCACCGGTCTTGATCATGTCCCGCAGCTTGGCGGTGATCTCCTCGGCGAGGGCCGGGCGATGCGAAGGGGTCAGGGTCATGCCGTCCTCGGTTGGGTCTTTGATGCGGTGCGCTTGCTGGTGAGCAGGTGGCAGGTGACCATGAGCGCCACGGCCACGATGGACAGCAGGCTCAGCGGCAACACCCAGCCGCCGGTGGCGCTGTGGAGCAGCCCCATGCCAAAGGGGCCGATGGCCGCAATCAAGTATCCCAGTGATTGGGCGATCGTGGAGAGCGCGGTGGTTTCCGCCGTCGAGCCTCCACTGCGGCTGATGATCACCAGGACCAGCGGGAAGATGCCCAGGCCAAAGCCGAACAGCACCGCCGGAATGACAGCGAGCGACGTCGGCAACCACAGCATGGCGCCGATCGCCACCAGCGTGGAGCTGCTGGCCAGGTACAAAGCGGGCCGCAGCATGCCGGGGCGGGAACCGAGCGTCAACAGGATCATGCCTGCCGCCACCGAGACCAGTTGCATCACGCCGAACTGCAGGCCGCTTTCGGAAGCGCTGAGCCCCTGGGAGGTAAGGATGTAGGCGAACCAGCTCATCACGGCGTAGGCAAGGAAGGCCTGGAACGTGAAAATCGCGGTGATCAGGAGGCCCAAACGGGTCCTTAGGAGTGGCCACATGGAAACCCGGGGACGGTCGGACTTGGCCGAGTTCCGGTGGCTGTGCAGGACAACCGGGAGGAAACCGAGCAGTGCGGCGACGCCCAGAAGGCCCCACGCAGCCAGGCCCATGGACGGCGAGCCGAGCTGCTGCGCGAGCGGCACGCTGACTGCTGCGGCGAACGTGGCACCACCGGACATCGTGAAGGTGTAGACACCGGTCATCATGGAGGTGCGGTCCGAGTAGTGCTCACGGATGAGCGATGGCATGGCTACGTTGCACACTGCCAGCCCGGACATCGCCAGGACGGTGCCGCCCAGGAGCGCACCGGTCGCGGGAACACCGCGGACCAGGAGCCCGGCGGCCAGGAGAGCCAGGGCGATGAAGATCGCCTTCTCAACGCCCACCCGGCGCGTAAGCCAGGAGGTTCCGAGCCCGGCAACCGCGAAGCACAGCAGTGGAATGGAGGGCAGGATCGAGGCCACCAGCGGGCCATAACCGAGGAACTGCTGCAGCTCATGGAAGAGGGCAGCAGCGCTGGTGATGCCGGCGCGCAGGTTCAGGCCAATCAGGACGACGGCGATGATGCCAACCACGACGACGACCCGGGACTTGGGTGCCTTGGCGCCGGTGTTCGCTGCGCTCAAGGCAGCACCGGCGGGGGAGATCGTAGGGATGTTTCCTGTCGTCGTTAGTGGAGTCGTCGTAGCCATATCTAAAGGTTAGACGTTTGACGTCTAATGTCTACACTTCTGTGGCGAATCTCTCCGGCGGGCGGCTCCGGCGCCACTCCGGAGGCGAGAGGCGGCACTGAGGCGCGTGCCGCCGTCGTACGCTTACCGCGGGTTTCGGGAGCCCAGGCGCTGGACCGCCAAAGCCAGCCACAACTGGACGCGGTCCTGGGTCTGGGAGGGGTCGTAGCCGGTGAGTTCGGTGATTTGGGCCAGCCGGTAGCGGACGGTGTTCCGGTGGAGGGTGAGAGCTTCGGCCACCGCCGCCACGGAACCGTTGTGGTTCAGGTAGCTTTCCAAGGTGGCCACCAGCTCGGCGCCGTGGGCGGCATCGAACTTGCGAAGGGGAGTGAGCGACTCGCTTGCCATATCCGCCAAGGGCACGTCCTCGCTCGCGAGCAGCAGGGAGGTCAGGCTGAGGCGCTCGGGCTCGTTGACGGGCAGGCCATGGGCCACCGCGTCGCGGGCCTCGAAGTAGCTCCAGCGCAGGCCGTTCGGCTTGGTGTAGGCGCCGCCAATGCCGATCACCGCGTGGATGCCGGCTTCCTGCAGATGGTCGCTGAGGCTCTTGGCGAGGGCAGTGGCCGAGCTGCCGTCGTCGGTCACCACCGTGACCAGATCCTTCCCGACGACGGCGCTCACGCCACCTTCCAGCGCCTGTGGCAGGGAGATACTGACCAGTTGCTTGTGGTGTGCCGTGGATTCGGCAACCAGCACCACGTTCTTCCGGGTGCTGTTGATACCTACCCCGGCCAAGCGGCGAGCGGCTTCGATAGTTTCCAGTGTGCCGTGGATGACGTCGTCCAACACCTGTCCGGCCATGGCGCGTTGGGATTGCCGTTGCTTGACCATGTTGTTGAGCTCGACGCTGATCAGGTTTTGCGCGTAGCTGACGATCCCCGAGTCGATGAACGGCTGCCGGAGCCAGAGGGTGCAGGCGTCCCTGCGGCCGGTGGGAATCGGGTACGAAGCCCAGCCATCCGCCGTCGGGGCCGGTTTCCCGGGCACGCTGTTGTAGAGCTGGGCACTGAACTGGGTGAGCACAACATCGGTGCGCAGCATGCTGCCCAGTTGCTTGAGGAGTTCGTTGAGGCCGCCACCGGTGAGGAGCGAACGGGCGAGGATCTGGTGCCCGGCCAGGAGGCGCTCCAGGTTGGAGTAGTGGTCCGCGGAGTGGGACTCTGCAACGAGCTTTCCGATGGCGATGAACGGGATCTCGTAGGGCACCTCCACCAAGGGAAGTCCCCACCGGTTGGCCTCGGCGATCAAGGCCTCCGGAACGGATTCGTGGGTGAGGCCTATGCCGAAGCCAATCCCCACGGCGCCTGCGCGCTGGACCTGGCGGACGAATCGCCGCTGGTCGGCCGCACTCTTGAGGCGCAAGCCCGTGGTCAGCACCAATTCACCGCCGCTGAGGAAGCGCTGCGGATCCTCCAGCTCGGTCACCGCCACCCAGCTGATGTCCTGGTTCCACGTGGTCTCGGCAAGGCCGGACTGGCGGAGTTTCAGGGACGGGACAGCGACGAGCGAAGCAAGGGACAGGGCCATGCTTTAAGCGTAACCCGGTGCTGGTCAAGCGCACTAAGCGCGGTGGCCTTGTGTGTGCAGCTGACTATTCCCCGTACCCCCTCCCTGGCATAGGCTCTGATCAGCTAAAACCCATGCCCAGACACCGAAAGAGGGTTGCACACCGTGGTTCAAACCTTGCAGAACTTCATCAATGGCGAATTCGTCACGCCGGCAGGTACGGGTCTGCTGGACATCGTGAACCCCGCCACCGGGGAAATCGTTGCCAAGTCTCCCATTTCGGTGCAGGCCGATGTGGACGCAGCCATGTCCGCAGCAAACGAGGCGTTCAAGTCCTGGAAGAAGGCCACCCCCGGCCAGCGCCAGCTCATGCTCCTCAAGCTTGCCGACGCCGTCGAGGCCCACAGTGACGAACTCGTTGAGGCGCAGCACCGCAACACCGGACAGGTCCGTTCCCTCATCGCTTCCGAGGAAATCGCCGCCGGCGCCGACCAGCTCCGCTTCTTTGCCGGCGCCGCACGCCTCATGGAAGGCAAGTCCGCAGGCGAGTACTTCGAAGGCCACACCTCTTACGTGCGCCGCGAACCCATCGGCGTCGTAGCCCAGGTTGCCCCCTGGAACTACCCGTTCCTCATGGCCATCTGGAAGATCGGCCCCGCCCTGGCCGCCGGCAACACCATTGTCCTGAAGCCCTCGGACACCACCCCGGAGTCCACCCTGGTGCTGGCACGCCTCGCTGGCGAGATCTTCCCTGCAGGCGTCCTCAACGTTGTCCTTGGCACCGGCGAGACCGGCTCCATGATGGTTGACCACAAGGTTCCCGGACTGGTGTCGATCACCGGCTCCGTCCGCGCCGGCATCGCCGTTGCAAGCGGCGCGGCCAAGGGTCTCAAGCGTGCCCACCTGGAACTCGGTGGCAAGGCTCCGGCGATCGTGTTCAAGGACGCCGACATCAAGAAGAGCGCCGCGGCCATTGCCGAGTTCGCTTTCTTCAACGCCGGACAGGACTGCACCGCCATCACCCGCGTCCTCATCGAAGACTCGGTTCACGACGACGTCGTGGCAGCCATGGTGGAGCACACCAAGACCCTGCACACCGGTTCCCAGAACGACGAAGACAACTACTTCGGTCCGCTCAACAACGTGAACCACTTCAACGCCGTCACCTCCGTGGTGGAGAACCTCCCGGAGAACTGCAAGATCGAGACCGGCGGACACCGCGCGGGCGAGAAGGGCTTCTTCTTCGAGCCCACCATCATCACCGGTGCCAAGCAGAGCGACGACATCGTGCAGAAGGAAACCTTCGGCCCGGTCATCACCGTCCAGAAATTCAGCACCGAAGAGGAAGCGCTCGAGCTGGCGAACGACGTCGAATACGCCCTGGCGTCCAGCGTCTGGACCACCGACCACGGCACGGCCATGCGCATGAGCCGCGACCTGGACTTCGGTGCGGTCTGGATCAACACCCACATCCTCCTCACGGCAGAGATGCCGCACGGTGGCTTCAAGCAGTCCGGCTACGGCAAGGACCTCTCCATGTACGGCGTCGAGGACTACACGCGCATCAAGCACGTCATGTCCGCGCTCGACGCCTAAGAATTTCCCCGTTCTTCAGAAAGGCAAACCCTCATGACCACCACCGCGAACGAACTCTCGTACCGCATCGAGCAGAAGCGCAACATCAACGGCGCCTTCCCCGGCCCCAAGTCGCAGGCACTGGCCGAGCGCCGCTCCGCCGTCGTTGCTGCCGGCGTCGCCTCGGGCGTTCCCGTTTACGTTGAAGACGCCGACGGCGGCATCATCCGCGACGTCGACGGCAACTCCTTCATCGACCTTGGCTCCGGCATCGCCGTGACCAGCGTCGGCGCGTCCGACCCCGCCGTCGTCGCCGCTGTCCAGGAAGCTGCCGCGCACTTCACGCACACCTGCTTCATGGTGACCCCGTACGAGGGCTACGTTGCAGTTGCCGAGCAGCTCAACCGCCTCACCCCGGGCGACCACGCCAAGCGCACCGTGCTGTTCAACTCCGGAGCCGAAGCCGTGGAAAACGCCATCAAGGTTGCCCGCCTGGCTACCGGCCGCGACGCCGTCGTTGCTTTCGACCACGCCTACCACGGCCGCACCAACCTGACCATGGCACTGACGGCCAAGGCCATGCCGTACAAGACCAACTTCGGCCCGTTCGCGCCCGAGGTCTACCGCATGCCCATGAGCTACCCGTTCCGTGAAGAGAACCCGGAGATCACAGGCGCCGAGGCTGCCAAGCGCGCCATCACCGCGATCGAGAAGCAGATCGGTGGCGACCAGGTTGCCGCGATCATCATCGAACCCATCCAGGGTGAAGGTGGCTTCATCGTTCCGGCCGAAGGCTTCCTGCCGGCACTGTCCGCTTGGGCCAAGGAAAAGGGCATTGTCTTCATCGCCGACGAGGTCCAGTCCGGCTTCTGCCGCACCGGTGAGTGGTTCGCCGTCGATCACGAAGGTGTTGTCCCGGACATCATCACCATGGCCAAGGGCATCGCCGGCGGCATGCCGCTGTCCGCGATCACGGGCCGCGCCGACCTGCTCGACGCCGTTCACCCCGGCGGCCTCGGTGGCACCTACGGTGGCAACCCGGTTGCCTGTGCAGCAGCACTTGCAGCGATCGACACCATGGAACAGCACGACCTCAACGGCCGTGCCCGCCACATCGAAGAGCTCGCCCTGGGCAAGCTCCGCGAACTGGCTTCTGAAGTCTCTGTTGTTGGCGACATCCGTGGCCGCGGCGCCATGCTGGCCATCGAACTGGTCCAGGCCGGTTCCAAGGAAGCCAACGCCGAGCTCACCAAGGCCGTTGCTGCCGCTTGCCTCCAGGAAGGTGTCATCATCCTGACCTGTGGCACCTACGGCAACGTGATCCGCCTGCTCCCGCCGCTGGTTATCAGCGACGAACTGCTGATCGACGGCCTCGAGGTCCTGGCGAAGGCCATCAAGGCCCACGCGTAAGCCTCACCGCTGTAAACACAGGAGGAGGGCCGGGATTTCCCGGCCCTCCTTTTGCGTTAGCCGCCGAGTTCGCTGGAACCCGTCCTTTTCGTGCGTAAACTTCCGGACGCTTTGGCAGCGTTCCCGCGATCTCGCGCGCCGGCGTCGGGAATCAAGGTTCGACGGCGGGGCCTGGCTAGGTGCCGAGCGTCAGGTTCTTCTGGTGGCCGTGCCCGTCGAGTTGGACCTCGATGGTGCTGACGCCCACCAGGACTGCGCCGTCGTCGGACTGAACCGTGGTGGTCCACGAACCAGGCAACGTGATCCGGACGCTGCTTTGTGTGCGCGATGGATCGGCCACAGACACCGTGAGCTTTCCGTTGCTCTGGCGGGTGGCGAGGGTGCACGGACCCGATGCCGTGTAGCCGGACGCACCGCCCGCTGCGAAGAAGTTGGCCAACACCAGGGCGTCCTCGTCCGCGGCGATCAGCTGGACATCTGCCGAGTTGGCAAGCACCTTTACGGCCGGGTTTGCGGACTGAGAGAACGTGGCATCGTGGGTAGCTGCGGGGAGCACCATGTACGCATAGCCCGAATCTACCGGATCCGTCCCGTGGCGGTGGGTCACGGTGACGAAGTCCCGCGTTGCAGGCTCGGCGCTGCCACCCGTGTCCGCGCCGGAATTGATGTCATACCAGCTTCCCGTGCGGCGGATGACGGCAACGTCAGGACTTCCGGAGACACCGGGCGCATCCAGGAAAACGTAGCCTCCGTGTCCTTCTATGTGCAGTGAGCGTTTCAGCCTTACGGGAGCATCGCCTGGAGCCATCACGCGGTTGCGGGAATCCGTGCGAAGCGCAGGCACTGAACCCACGGCGAAGGACCTGTTCTCGATGGTGGTCTGCACCAACGCGCCACCAGTGCCGGTAATACCCGACCCAAGGCACACCACGGCGTCGTCCAGGAAGAACCACGATTTCCGCCCTGACAGGGATTTGTTGTGGTTGAGGTGGTCCATGCCGACCACGCCCCAACGGCCGTCAACGGTCAGTCCACCGGCGAAGGCCTGGTAAGCGCGGGGGATTCCTGTGCCGGCCCCGCCAGCACCGCTGGCCCGGACCTGGTCATTGACGGTGGTTCCCGGAAGAGCGTATGGGTCCACCGTGGGCCAGAAATGCGCACTGAACTGCGCGGGGTCCTGCCGGGTGTACAGGAAGGTCATGCCATCGCCTTGGTACCAGCCGAGGTTGTTCTCGCTGTTGCCCCATTCGTAGCGGCCGATTCGCTTGGAGGAGAGGTTCACCGTGCAGCCCCACTGGGGGCGGTGGTGCACCAGCCGGTCCTGATCGGCGAACATCCGGCTGTAGACCGGGGCGGGAGCAGCTGTCACGGAGGCATTGGTGAGCACGGCCAAGGAAAGCAGCGATTTGGCCAGGCTCTGGGTGGGATGACCCACGAGCTTCTGGTCGGCACACCGTTCAAGCCACCCCTTGGCCAGCGCCAGGAAACGGGAGCGGTGGGGCTCCTCGCATCCGGGAGCCAGCAGGAGCACCGCTGAGATCAAACCGAAGCCGCTGACGTAGTCGGGTTCACGCTGCCGGGAGACGGCACGCCCTCGCACGGTGTCCATGATCCGGCCGTCCCATACGAATGGAGCATAAGTGGACTCAACGGCGTCCAGGAGCACCGACTGCTTGGGATCCTTGATGGCCCAGTCGCTACCGCCCAGCATGGCGATGATTTCGGCGATGCCTGCCAACGCAACCACGCCGTAAGTCCCTGCGTAGGGCAGGTAAGTGTGCTGGACAAAGGAGCCATCGGTGTAGAAGCCATCGCCGCTGGTGACGTAGGTGAACACACTGTTGGTGCCGCCGCGCACGGTATCGCTCAAAGCGTCCCGGCCAAGGGCAATCTCGTCTGTGTTGTTGTCCAGGATGCCACGCATGCAGCAGGCCAGGGATTTGTCCACTCGGTTGGCCCCGGTCTCGGCCAGGGATGTAGCACGCCCGCGCCAATTCGGATTTGGCGCGAACCAGCGCACCGCGGCCAGGAGGGAGGTGCGGAGTGTCTCCGGAACCTCGGCGTGCAGGAGCGTCAGGATGTCCACGGATTTGCGGGGAACGCCGATTTCCCAGAACCACCAGTTGCCGGCTGCGCGCATGCCGGGTTTGTAAGCGGTGTCATTGAGGAGTTTCAGGGCGGCAACAATGTCCTCAGCCAGCTGGGGATTCCCCGCGTAGGGGGTACCGGCGACGGAGTAGCCCAAAGCCATATCGTAGAGGCGGTTGAAATGCAGGCCCAGGTTGTTGGTCGCTGTGGCAGATTGTCCGATGCCAGCGGGGGGAAGGTCGCTCCAGAGGGACGTCCGCACTGGAGCTTTGTCCATGGATGACCACCACTTCTCCGTGGTAGCGCCCATGCCCTCAAGTTGTCCAGCGAGTTCCGGAATGTCCGCAGCGCTTCGGCCACCGGTGAGGACCTGACGGCGTCGATCGATGAGTTCCTGCAGGCCACCGGCCGCAAAGGACGGCCCTCCCTGGGAAAGGAGCGCGCCCGCGAGTGCGGCTGCTCCTGCCGTGCGGAAAAGGGTCCTGCGGCTCATGGGTGATCCAATAACGTTCAAAACTGCTCCGTTCAAAACTGTTGAGGCCTGGGGTGTGGCGGCGGAAGTTTCCCGCCACCTTATTTCCGGTTCCCGCGCCCCTCAACAGAAATGAACAGAAGTGCTCAGAACTTGTTGAGAGACGAAACGGAGTCCCGGATGACGATGTGCGTACCGACGGTGAGGGTGTTGTCAGAGGAGGCGCCGGCGTCGTGGGGTGACTGTGCCAACGCCAAACGGACGGCTTCGCGCCCGAGTTCTTCGAGCGGGACCCGCACAGTGGTGAGCCGGGGACGCAGCTCGCTGGCTACTGGAACGTCGTCGTAGCCAACCACCGAAATGTCCCGGGGAACCTTGATTCCTCGTTCTTCGAGGGCTTCCAGGATGCCTGCGGCCACGAGGTCGTTTGCCCCGAAGACCGCGGTAAAGTCGAGGTCCTGATCCAGTAATTCGCGCATGCGGCTGTACCCGAAACCGCGGCCAAACGCACCCTCGTGCACCAGCGCAGGGTCCCGCTCAATCCCGCGGGCGTCCAGGGCACGGTAGAAGCCCGCCAGCCGGGACGCGGTGGTGGAGAATCCGCTGGGACCACCAACGTAGAGAATCCTGCGATGGCCCTGGGAGATGAGGTAGTCGGTGATTGCGAAGGCGCCTCCTTCGTTGTCATAGGTGACCATCTTGGTGGGCACACCCGGCCCGAGGGACGGCCTCCCGCACAGGACCAGCGAAGAACCGGCCGCTGCAAGTGCCCGCGCACGGTCGGCCATCTGCTTCCGGTATCGGGGGTCGTCGGATGCCCCGCCCACCACTATGACGGCGTCGGTGCGTTGTTCCCGCATGAGGTCCACCAGCGCCAGCTCACGTTCCTTGTCACCATGGGTGGCGGTGATGAGGCACAGCCGTCCCTCGGCGCTCGCCTGACGCTCCACTCCGCGTGCGATGTACGCGAAGAAAGGATCGGCGACGTCGTTGATGATGATTCCCACTGTCCGGGTGGTGGCGCCGGCCAGGGCACGCGCGTGGGCGTTGGCGACGTAACCAAGGTCCGACACGGAGCGAAGGATCCGTTCACGGGTGGCCTTGGCCACCGGATAGTTGCCACTCAGGGCCCTGGATACGGTAGCCACTGACACGCCTGCCGCCTGGGCGACGTCGGCAATCGTGGCGCCGCTGCCGCCGCGGGCGGTGGCGGAATCTGTGGGGGAGTTTTTCTCGGTCACTAGGCGATTCTTGCAAGATCCGCAGCCAAAACCGGATAAGCCAAGGGCAAGCCCTCGCTCAATCGGCGAACTTCCATGACCGCTTGGCTGCCCAAACGGTGGATCTCGTTGCCCATTGCCCCCGCAATATGGGGAGTCAGCACAACATTGGGCAGGGTGTGCAGGACCGAACCGGCAGGAAGGGGTTCGGGGTCCGTGACGTCGAGATAGGCATCGAGCCGGCCGGAAACCAGCTCCCGGGTCAGTGCGGCGGCGTCGATCAATACGCCCCTTGCGGTGTTGATGACCAGAGTGCCGTCCTTCATCAAGCCGAGCTCCTTCGCGCCTATGATGCCGCGCGTTTCGGCAATGTCAGGGGCATGGACACTGACGACGTCGGACAGCGTGCAAAGTTGTTCCAGGCCTACGGATTCGACACCCAACCCGGCAGCCTCGACGGCGTCAAGGTAGGGGTCGTAGACCAGCACCCTCGCGTCGAGGTTCTTCAGGAGTCCCATCACCAGGCGTCCTACACGCGACGCGCCAACCAGACCGATGGTTATGCCGTTGGTTCCTATGGTGGGGAATCCGGCAGCGTTGCGGGATTCGCCGGTTGTGCGCAGCTGTTCACTGAATCGCCGGGCTCTTTTGAGGCCCATGATGATTGCCGCAAACGTGAATTCGGCCACCGGCACCGCATTCGCCGCAGCAGAGGACGACACCTGGATCCCACGTTCATGGACCTCCGGGGAGAGGAATGTCTTGACGGTGCCCGCTGCGTGGACGATTGCGCGCAGTTGCGGCAGCCGGTCCAGGACGCAGCCGTCGATAGCGGGGGCTCCCCAGCCGGTGATTAGCAGCTCGGCCTCTGCGAGCAACTCGAAAACGCCAGGCGCGGAGAAATCTGCAACGGGCCCGGGTTCAAGCAGCGTGACCATACCGCGCAGCCGGGCGAGGTCCTCGGTGCTGAACAGGGTGGACAGATTGTTCCTCCCCATCACGAAAGCAGCCTTCATGGGGCCGATGTGCTCGAGCTTGGTGGTCACTGCTGGGTTCCGTCCGGTTGTGGTTGAGAAAACTATAGAAATCGCTTGCTATTGGATGTCAGCGTAGATGCAGCTCCAAAACGCTGTCAATGCCAACTACGCCGCCAGTGCGGGCGAGAGCCGTGTTATTGACATCACACAATTTCACTGGGTAGCTTGTTCTCCATAGTAAACGCTTACTATTTCAGCCGATCGGTCGCTTCCAAGCGCCGGGCCACTCCACATCGCCGGCAACCGGCGCAGACAGAGGAAATACATGAGCAGCAACAGCCAGACACTTACGCCCCGGGCGACGCGCGACGTCGGCGGGCCGACGACGGCGGTGCCAGGCCGCCGTCGTGACCGCCCTCCTGCTGGAGCCGCAGGGCAGGTCCGCAAGAAGAGCCTGATGGCCCGCATCCGACGCGACAAAGTGATGTTGCTGTTGATCGCACCGGGCTTCCTGTACTTCGTGGTATTTCACTACGTCCCGCTCGCCGGCAACATCATCGCGTTTCTGGACTACAAGCCCTATCTCGGTTTTGTGGACAGCGTCTGGGTGGGACTGGACAACTTCGCGGCGATGTTCCAGGACGGTGCCTTCTGGGAAGCTCTCCGCAACACCCTGGTGATCACCGGTTTGCAGCTGGCGCTGTTCTTCCCGGTCCCCATCTGCCTGGCACTGCTGCTGAACAGCATCGTGTCCAACAGGATCCGCAAGTTCGTGCAGAGTGTCGTCTATCTGCCGCACTTCATTGGCTGGGTGATCATCGTGGCCGTCTTCTCCGAAGTCCTCGGTGCCACGGGAGCCGTCCCGCACCTCCTGGAAAACCTGGGTCTTCCGCGCTTCGACGCCATGACCACCCCCGAATTCTTCCCCTTCCTTGTGACCATCCAATCCATCTGGAAGGACGCAGGCTGGGGGACCATCATCTTCCTTGCCGCGCTCATGAACGTGGACCAGGAGCTCTACGAAGCCGCAGCCGTGGACGGAGCGAACGCCCGGCACAGACTTTGGCACATCACCATCCCGGGCATCATGCCCGTCATCATCCTGCTGCTCATCCTCAACCTTGGCAGCATCCTTTCAGTGGGCTTCGAACAGATCGTCCTGCAACGCGACAACGTCGGCCCGGGCGCGGGCGAAGTGCTGGACACCTATGTCTACTTCCACGGCATCCAGGACGGGCAGTGGGGTCCGGCGGCCGCCGTGGGGCTGGTCAAAGGAATCGTCGGGCTGATCCTGGTGCTCGGAGCCAACAAGCTGGCCCACCTCTTCGGACAGGAAGGTGTCTATTCCAATGGCAAATCCAAGTAGCACTTTGGTGGCAGGCCTCGGCCGTCGCGGGAACCGCCCCGTGAAAAAGGACAGCCGCCCCGTCTGGATGGAAAAGCCCAAGCCGGTGGTTCAAGTATCCAAAGCCATCGCCCTGGTAGTCATCTGCTTTCTTGCCTTGTACCCATTGCTGGCAGTCCTGGCCACGAGCCTCTCGAGCCAAAGCGAGATCGCCAATAACAACGGCCTGGTGCTGTTCCCCAAGGAACCCACCTTCGCCGCGTACCAAACCATCTTTGCCGGCGGCGTAGTGACCGATGCCTTGATCCGCTCCCTGCTCATCACCACCGTTGGCACTGCATTGTCCCTGGTGGTCACTGTAGCCATGGCTTATGGGCTTACCCGGAGGGACCTTGTGGGCGGCCGCTTCTTCCTCATGACCGCACTGTTCACGATGCTTTTCAGCCCAGGTATCATTCCCAGCTTCCTCATGGTCAAGGAACTCGGCCTGTTGGACAATTACGCAGCACTGGTCCTTCCCACCTTGATGAGTGCCTTCAACCTCGTGGTGGTCCGGTCCTTCTTCATGAACCTGCCCAACGAACTGTTCGAGGCCGCCAAGATCGACGGCGCGGGAGACTTCCGGATCCTGGTCCAGATGGTGCTGCCCCTGTCACGCGGGGTGCTGGCCGTCGTCGGGCTCTTCTACGCGGTGGGCTATTGGAACGCCTTCTTCAACGCCATGCTCTACCTGAACGATGACAAGTGGCCGCTGTCGATGATCCTGCGCCAGTACGTCCTGTTGGGCCAACCCATGGGCGACTCCGCAGTAGCCGAGATCGCGGTGCCGTCCCAGGCGATCCAGATGGCCGTCGTCGTTATTTCGTTGATCCCGATCGTGATCGTCTTCCCGTTCCTCCAGCGGTACTTCACCAAGGGCGTCCTCACCGGCGCCATCAAAGGCTAAGCAAACTCTCTACTCTCGAAAAGGAATCCCATGAACGCAGTCCCGACTCCCGGCCCCAGCCGCCGGAGCTTCCTTTCCGTGGCGGGCATTGGCGCCCTGGCACTGTTCAGCGGCGGGGCCCTGGCCGGTTGCGGGCAGCGCACCACCAACGTGGCCTCAAACGCCAGTGAGGCGTTGCTGCCAACGCACATGCCACTCAAATCGGCAGCCGCAGACATCGCCGGTACGGCCGAAGGCGTCCCGTCGGCCTTTTACAAGTACCCAACGCCCTTCCGGAGCGTGCCGAGAGCACCCCTCAGCGGCGGCAAGATCACAGCCATCACAAACCTTTTCGGCACGGCTCCCAACGCCCGTGCAGACAATCCCGCGTGGCAGGCCATTGAAGCCCGTTTGGGTGGACAGGTGGAGATCACCTCGGTCTCCTCGGATGACTACGCCACCAAGTTCAACACGGTCATCGCGGGCGGTGAGCTGCCGGACCTCATGTTGAACGACGGAGCTGCGGTGCCCAACATCGTGGAGTTCCTGCAGGCCAAATGCGCGGACCTGACGCCGTTGCTGGGTGGCGACAAAATCAAGGACTATCCCAACCTCGCCGCCATTCCGGAGGTTTTCTGGAAGCAGACCGTGCAAGCCGGCAAGCTGTACTCCCTGCCCATCCCACGCAACCTGACCGGCGGCTCCGGATTCGTGAACCAGACGCTGCTGGAGAACGTGGGGCTCAAATCCACCGAGGACATCAAGGACAAGGACGATTTCTACCGGGTGGCCAAGGAACTGACCAATCCCGCCAAAAACCAGTGGGCGCTGGGCAGTACCAAGTTCGGTCTCACGATGCTCCACCACATGTTCCGGACGCCGAACGTCTGGAAGAACGACGGCGGCAAACTCACCCGGGCGTTCGAGACGGACGAATACATGGCCGCGATCGAATTCGCAGCCAAGCTCTATAAGGACGGACTGTACGTACCGGGTTCCGAGGGGTGGACGAAATCCCAGATGGTGAACTCGTTCATCTCCGGGAAAGTGGCCATGATCTACGACGGTCTGCCCGCGTACATCGGGCCCACTGGCTACGGCCGCAGCGTCCCCGCCGCGAACAAGGCCAACAAGGCCGTGCCATTCATCCCGGTGGGCCACGACGGCGGCAAGGCCCAGACCTGGCTGGACAACATCACGTTCGGCACCGTGATGCTGAAGAAAGCGGACGAATCCAAGCTCAAGGAAGTCCTGGCCGTGGCCAACTTCCTGGCGGCACCATTTGGCAGCGAAGAATACCTGCTGCTCAACTACGGCGCAGAAGGAGCGGACTACACCCTGGATGCCAACGGCAACCCCGTGGTGACCGAGCGGGCCTTGCTGGACAACGCCGTGCCATGGAAGTACCTCGCAGCTCCCCAGCAGGTGGTGTACGACCCCAGCAACAAGGACATCGTCGACGTCATGCACAACGCTTACTCCAAGCTCATTCCGCTCGGGGTCGAGGACCCTTGCGGCACCCTGTTCAGCCCGACCAACGCCAGCAAGGGCGCAAAGCTGGGTCAGCCGGTTTCCGACGCCGCCACAGCTGTCATCGCAGGGCGCGGGACCATGGATGCCCTCAAGAGTGCCGTGGCGGACTGGAAGAAGAACGGCGGCGACACCATTCGCGGCGAATACGAATCAGCACTGGCCAAATAGGCTCCGGAAAAAACCCAAGGATCCAACACCGTGACACAGCCCTCCACGGCACATCAGTCCCTCCCGGCAACCTTGTCCTGGCTGCCCGGACCACACACCGGTCTTTCCCCGATCACTGGCTGGACCCGCAGTCATTGGGAGGCCACGGCCGATCACTGGCTCGAGCACATCCGGACTTACTCCAGCCCGCTCAAAGCCAGTCCAAGACTCCCGGGCCGGGTAACACGCGACGGCGAGCGCCGGGAAGGGATGGAGACCATCGGCCGGAGTTTGCTGATGGCGGCACCCCGCATTGCCGGTGCGCGTGGCCAGGATCGGCTGGGGCTGGCTGCGTGGTACCGGGAGGCGCTGCTTGCCGGAACCGACCCTGATGGTGCTGAGCGTTGGCCCATGGGCGTGACCTGCAAGTCGCCGTTGCTGGGGGTGACCAACTCGATCGTGGAGGCCGCGAACATCGCGTTCTCATTGCACATTGCCCGGGATTGGCTGTGGGAGCCCTTGGCTTCGGGTGAGAAGAAACAGGTGGCGGAGTGGTTGCGGCACCACGCCCGGCTTGAGGTGTGGGGGAACAACTGGCAGCTTTTCCCGGCGATGGCGGAGGGTTTCCTGCGGTCGGTGGGAGAGGACGTGTCCGGCTGCACGGGTGCACGGAATGTGGCCCGGGTGGAGTCCTGGTATCTGGGTGATGGCTGGTACACGGATGGGCCGGAGCACGCCATTGATTACTACAACGCCTGGGCCATCCACCCCTATTTGTGGGCGTGGTACTCGATGACTGGCCGGGAGGACACGCCTGAGGGCCTGCGCCAGTTGGAGCGGTTGCGGGAGTTTGTAGGCACGCAAAGCCTGATGTTTGCCGCCGACGGCGCCGTCGTGCACGTCGGGCGGTCCTTGGCCAACCGCACGGCGGTTCTCGCTGCCTTGTGGTGTGCGGAAATTTCGGGAGTAAATCCGTTGACGCCAGGGGCTACCAGGCGCTTGGCCTCCGGTGTGCTGGCGAACTTTACGGCGAAGGGCGTAGGAGTGGACGGCCCGCCGAACCTGGGCTGGTATGACGAACACCTGGGATCCTGCCAGGCGTACAGCGGCTTCGGGTCCCCGTATCTGGCGGGTATTGGCTTCCTGGGCCTGGCTCTGCCGCCGGAGCACAAGGTGTGGCAGGACGTGGAGGAGCCGCAACCTACTGATGGGCCCGCCGTCGTACGTCCGTTGCCTGATGCCGGGTGGATCCTGAGCAGTGATGGCGGCCTGGTCCGTCTCACCAATCACGGCAGCGATCATTGCGGCCTGCCTGTCGAGGGCGGCACGGACCCCGACGACCCCCACTATGCCAAGTTCTCCTACTCCACCCACACCGCGCCGGGGACCGGACCGGCGTGGGAGGAGAACATCGACGGCCACCTTGCCCTGTTAGGCTCCGACGGCGTGGCGAGCCGGCGATGTGCCTTGCGGGCAACCCGTACGGAGGGTTCGATCAGCGGATCGGTCCACGTTCCCCAGTTGTATGGCAAGTCACTGCCCGGAACAGCGGTCACCACGGTGTCCGTGGTGGACGGCATCCATGAGCTGCGTTGTCATCTTGTCATCGGGCCGGTGGAGTTTTCCGTGCGCGAAGGCGGGCATGCCGTCGCCGGAGCCGCTCGCCTGAAGGCGGGAAAGACAGAGGACACGTCCTGGGTCAGCAACGGGGGCGTCTTTGCTTCCGTGACGGCTGTGTACGGTTGGCAGGAACCGGACCACACCCACTACAAGGGTGCCAACGCCATGGGCGAGCACTCCGCTGTGCCAAGCCTGTCGGCCCAACGCGCGGTTGTCGAAACGGTCCATGTCGCCCTCCACACGCTGACCCGGGGTCCGGCTCCGGTGCCCGAATCGCTTAAGGCCGCCGCCGCCGTCGTGGTTTCCGGTACGGAGGTCTCCGTGACGTGGGCCTCCGGAGCCTCGCAGTCATTCGACCTGCGTACTTTCGTGCCATGGGACGGGCAGGTGGGCAGATGAGGGACCTCAAATTCGGCGCGTCCGGGCAAGGACGGCGAAATGACCCTGCCATGCAGAGGTTCCGTGGCCACCGGGTGGGGCAGTTCATCCACTGGGGCCTCTACGCGCTGCCGGCAGGGAGGTGGGAGGGGAGGGATATCGAATTCGCGGCAGAGTTCCTGCCGCGCGTAGCGAAGATCCCGCAACAGCGCTGGGAGGCGCTCGCCAACGACTTCACGCTGGCCGATTTCGACGCCGACCGGTGGGCTGACACCGCTGTTGCATTGGGGGCCCGCTACATGACCATCACTACCAAGCACCACGACGGCTTTTGTCTGTGGCCGAGTGCCCACACGGACTTCCACATGGGAAACACGCCGTCGGGCCGGGACGTTCTGGGTGAACTGGTGGCGGCCTATGAGGCCCGCGGGATCGATGTCAACTTCTACTACTCGGTGCTCGACTGGCGGCACCCGGACTGGCGCTTCACGCTGGAGAACGACGGCGATCGGGCGGCTTTTGCCCGCTACCTCGACTTTGCAATGAATCAGTTGGAAGAACTGGCGGACCGTTACCCCGGTGTGAAGGGATTCTGGTT
Source organism: Paenarthrobacter sp. NPDC057355 (assembly GCF_042667405.1). Taxonomy (NCBI): domain Bacteria; kingdom Bacillati; phylum Actinomycetota; class Actinomycetes; order Micrococcales; family Micrococcaceae; genus Paenarthrobacter; species Paenarthrobacter sp. NPDC057355. Next base: position 230,086 of record NZ_JBHVAL010000003.1, read on the forward strand.
CGACGGCACCTGGGACGAATCCGTGAAGGCCAACGGCTGGTGGACGTGGGAAGTCGAACGGATGCTGAAGCAGCGCATTCCCGGCGTAGTGGTCAACAGCCGCCTGAGGGCCGATGATTTCGGAGCCCGGCACGTCGACTCCCATGGACTGCTGATGGGCGACTACGAAAGTGGTTATGAGCGCAGGTTGCCATCACCGTGGGACGTTGGCGTGGCGGCCCACGATTGGGAAGCCTGCATGACAATTCCGCAGGCCAGCTGGGGTTACCACCAAGGCACGTGGGCGCAATCAACGCTGAAACACCCTTGGGATGTGGTGGACATGATTGCCCATTGCACCTCCTTGGGAGGCAACTTCCTGCTGAATTTCGGCCCGCGGGGTGACGGCTCCATGGCTCCGGCAGAGGTGGATATTGCCTCCCGGGTGGGGGAGTGGCTGGCAACCAACGGTGAAGCCATTTATGGGTGCGGCTTTGCAATGGGCTGGAACTACCCCGGTTGGGGCTACTTCACCCGGGACACGGACACCGGTCAGGTGTACGCCGTTCTGACGCGGGTACCGGCGTCGGGGAGGGTGCGCGTGGAGGCTGCCAGCGGGCTGGAAGTGGTGGGGCTGCGGTTGCTGGGTTCAGGCTCCGACGGGTATCCGTTCACGAGGTTGGCCGATTCCGTGGTGGAAGTGGAGCTGGCAGTGGAGCTGGCGTTTGGCTCGGCCGGCTCGGACGCCTCGGACGGCTTGGCCCGTTCGGCCGCGGAGTTGGGTTCAGGCTCCGTGGCCGCAAGCGCAGGGTCAGCGGCCGCGGGGTCACTTGCAGGTGCTGGGCCGCTGGTTTTCGCGCTGGAAACCCGTGCCCTCGACACCTCCGGCCGCGAAAAGGAACCCAACCCTGACGTGCTCGACTAGGGTCCGGGGTCGAGTTCGCGGGAACGCTGCGAATCCGCCGGAAAGTTCCGGGGGTTTTGGCAGCGTTCCAGCGACTTCGCGGAGTGCCGCGCGGTGGCGACGGGTTCGGCGTCGGGAATCAGGCCTCGACGGCGGCCAGTCGCGCCCGCCTCCTTCGTCTAAAGCAACGCGGGGTCACTTATGGCCCATTTTGCGGCTCTGGATGGGCCATAAGTGACCCCGCGTTGCCCTCCAGGAGCCGGCGTCCAGTTCGCTGGAACGCTGCGAAGCCGCCGGGAAAGTTCCGGGGGTTTTGGCAGGGTTCCCGCGAGTTCGCGGCGTGCCGCGCGGTGGCGACGGGTTCGGCGTCGGGAATCAGGCCTCGACGGCGGCCAGTCGCGCCCGCTTCTTCAGTGCCGAGTTCTTGCGCGTGGTCCGCAGCATGTCGATCGTCAGCAGGACCAGGGCCAGCCAGACCACGCAGAAGCCGATCCAACGGGCCGTGGTCATGGTTTCGTGGAACACCAGCAATGCCACAACGAACTGGAGGATCGGGGCAAAGTACTGGAGGAGGCCGATAGTGGTCATCGGCAGGCGGCGTGCGGAGGCGCCGAAGAAGAGCAGCGGAACGGCGGTGATGACGCCCGAAGCCACCAGCAGCCAGAAGTGCCCGGCACCCATGGTGGTGAGGGTTTCGGCACCTGTCACACCCAAGACCACCATGGTGATGGCTGCGAAGGGAGCCAGCACCATGGTCTCAACGCTGAGGCTCGTGAGGGCATCGACCTTGGGGCCAACCCGCTTCTTCACAAAGCCGTAAAGGCCAAAGCTGAAGGCCAGGATCAAGGCGATCCACGGAAGCTGCCCATAGGAGAAGGTCAGGACGCCCACGGCCACGAAACCGATACCCACCGCCGTCCACTGCAGGGGGCGCAGCTTCTCTTTGAGGACGAAGACGCCCAAGAGGACCGAGACCAGCGGGTTGATGAAGTAGCCCAGGGAGGTCTCGACGGCGTGGCCGGTGGTGACGCCGAACGTGTACGTGAGCCAGTTGATGGCGATCAAGCCAGCCGCCAGCGCCAAGGGGCCGAAGACGCTGCGGTCCTTCAAAGCGGCACCGAAAATCCGCCAGGACCGGGTGATGGTGATCAGCAGTGCACAGAAGATCAGGGACCAGACCACGCGGTTGGCCACGATTTCGATTGCACCGGCAGGCATCAGGATGAAGAAGTACAGGGGAAGCAGACCCCACAACCCGTATGCGCCGATGCCGAACAGGATTCCCGCAGTCGACTCGCTCCGCACGGGCTTGCCGAGCCCTTGCTTGGCGGCACCGTCGGTTCCTTCGCCTCCGCTCCCGGTTACCGCCGTCGTTGGCTGGTCTGAAGGGGAGCTTGAGATGATCTGATCCGGAGTCGACACATTTTGGCCAACGCGAACCATCCCCGCAATATTCCGCAATCTTTGTGTATTTTTGTGACTCCTGCCATATAAGCGGCCCGGTGTGGGGCGGACACCTAGAATTGAAGCCTGCGCGCCACCAACAGCGGCGTGGCTCACTGCTTCGGAAGGGCTCACGGTGTCAGACTCAGCCGCAACCAATCGTCCGCTTCGCGTGGCTATCGTGGGCGCCGGTCCCGCCGGTGTTTACGCCGCGGATATCCTCACCAAGTCCAACGAGGTTAAAGACGGGCACGTGGAAGTGAGCATCGACCTCTTCGAGGCGTATCCCGCGCCGTATGGGCTGATTCGATACGGCGTAGCGCCCGACCATCCCCGCATCAAGGGCATCGTGAACGCTCTTCACAAGGTGCTTGACCGCGGCGACATCCGCTTCCTGGGCAACGTCACCTATGGCAGGGACCTGACCCTCCACGACTTCCGCGCTTTCTATGACGCCGTGATCTTCTCCACCGGTGCCATCAAGGACGCGGACCTGAACATTCCGGGTATCGGGCTGGAGGGCTCTTTCGGCGGCGCGGATTTCGTCTCCTGGTACGACGGACACCCGGACGTGCCGCGCGAGTGGCCGCTGGAGGCCAAGGAAATAGCTGTGATCGGCAATGGCAATGTTGCCCTGGACGTGGCGCGCATGCTGGTCAAGCACCCGGAAGAGCTGCTGGTCACCGAGATTCCGGACAACGTGTACCGAGGCCTGAAGAACTCGCCCGTTACCGATGTCCACGTTTTTGGCCGGCGCGGACCTGCCCAAGTGAAGTTCACGCCGCTGGAGCTGCGCGAACTCTCGCACTGCAAGGATGTGGATATCGTCCTCTACCCGGAGGACTTCGAGTTCGACGAGGCCTCAGACGAAGCGATCCGGACCAACAACCAGATCAAGACCATGGTCAACACCATGACCAACTGGCTGGTGGAAGAGCACGCCGAAGCCGAGCAGCCCTCGTCCCGCCGCCTGCACCTGCATTTCCTGCACAGCCCCGTGGAGATCCTTGACTCTCCCGAGACCCCGGGCAAGGTTGCGGCAATGAAGTTTGAGCGGATGGAACTGGACGGGACAGGCAACGTCAAGGGAACCGGGGAGTTCCTCGAATACCCGGTCCAGTCTGTCTACCGCGCCATCGGCTACCACGGCTCGCCACTGGAGGAGCTGCCGTACGACGCCCGCCGCGGCGTCATACCGAACGACGGCGGCCGCGTCCTGGGTGCCGACGGGGAACCCGTTCCGGGAATCTATGCCACCGGCTGGATCAAGCGTGGACCGGTGGGGTTGATCGGGCACACCAAGGGCGATGCCTTGGAAACCATCGGCTGCCTCCTCGAGGACCGGTTGAATCTGCCCCCGGCCGAAAACCCGGATCCCCAAGCCATCATCGACCTCCTGGAAGAACGCGGCATCGAATACACCACCTGGGAAGGCTGGAACCGGCTGGACGCGCACGAAGCTGCCCTCGGCGCCGAGTGGTCCGCAGGTCCCGAAGCCAACAACGGAGTGGTCCGCGAGCGCATCAAGGTTGTCCCGCGCGAGGAAATGATCCGGATCTCCCGCCCCTAACCTCCGGAGTTTTTGTACACCTAATGCGCTTATTCGGGCGTCTTAGGGTCATTAGCTGTACAAAAACTCCATCCGGCGAACTAGACTCGTCGGTACTGTGCTGCCCACCACACGCGCTGCCCAACGCGCGCGGCCATTGACCAGCACAGCACCCAGGGGAGTTCGAGTGAGGAATCAGATCCATCCGGTGGTTCCCGGCACTGACGCCGCGGAGTTGCTGCATAAGCGTGCCCTGGCCGGCCACGAACACCTGGAGGCCTGGCGTGCCGGAACGGCCGATGAGATTGCCGGGATCCGGCGCCTGGTTCACGAATCGTGGCAGCGGTCCGCCAGCCTGAAGGCCAACCCCGATGTCCCGGAAGCGCCCTTGGCCATGGACCGCGATGAGCTGGAGGAGTACAGGCGCCAGCACCCCTTGGCCACCATCATGCCCGTGATCAAGAAGCTGCTGGTCCAGCCGAGCCATGACAGCGGCCTGCTGGTGGCAGTTGGCGACGACGTCGGGCGGCTTTTGTGGGTTGACGGCGACCCCGTGATGCAACGCCGCGCCGAAGGCATGATGTTCGTGGCCGGCGCCGACTGGTCTGAGGCCTCCGTCGGCACCAGCGCACCCGGTACGGCACTGGCCCTGGATCGCAGCATCCAGATCTCCGGCGCTGAGCACTTCAAGCGGTCCGTCCATCCTTGGAGCTGCACCGCGGTTCCATTCCACGATCCCGACTCCGGCGCGGTGCTGGGCGTTGTGGACATCACGGGCACTGAGACAGCCGTCGCCCCGCACACCCTGTCGCTGGTGGAAGCAACGGTGGCCGCGGCCCAGGCGCAGTTGCGCATTGAACGCTTGCAGCTCGCTGCCGAGGTCCGCGACAAACCACGACGCCGGAGCGCGGCCGCCGCGAGCAGCCACGCTTTGTACCGCAACAGCCTGCAGCTGCTGGGCCGGGACCAGGCGCTGCTCAGCATTGACGGCCGGACAGTCTCTTTGTCAGCACGACACAGCGAAATCCTGGCGATCCTGGGCAACCATCCGGAGGGGCTCAGCGCTGATGACCTGTGCGCCCAGCTCTACCCCGGCGACGGATCCTCCGTAACCCTCCGGGCCGAGATGGTCCGGCTACGCAAAGTCATCCAGGAGCTCAGCCCGGATGCTGTGCCCGAGTCGCGGCCATACCGGCTGCCCGTCGAGCTGCTTCCGGACTCGGGCCAGGTCTTGAGCTGCCTGCAGCGCGGCGCCCACCGCATAGCCCTGGAAATCTACAAAGGTGCGCTTTTGCCGCGATCGGAGGCGCCCGGCGTCGTGCAGTTGCGCGAGCGGGTCTCGCATCTGCTGCGGGAGGCGCTGCTCAGCGACGGCAGCGTCGATTCGCTCCTCAAGTACGCGGAGCTGCCCGAGGCGAAGTACGACGTCGACCTCCGCCTTGCCGTCCTGAAGCTGCTGCCGCCGCGCTCACCCAAGCGCGCCGCCGTGGTGGCCGACCTTGAGCGCATCGAAACGGAACTGCAGGCGTGAGCTGACTCACACCGTTGCAACGTAGCTGCAACCTCCTGGCTCCTAGGCTCGGATCAATGGCGAAAGCCACAGTGATTCGCAGCAAAGGAGCTAGCAATGACCGTTTACGCACAGCCGGGTGCCGAAGGTTCGAAGGTCACCTTCAAAGACCGTTACGAGAACTGGATCGGCGGCGAATGGGTCGCCCCGGTCAAGGGCGCCTACTTTGAAAACATCACCCCCGTTACGGGCAAGGTATTCTGCGAAGTTGCCCGTGGAACCTCGGAGGACATCGAACTCGCACTGGACGCAGCCCACAAGGTGGCACCGTCCTGGGGAAAGACCTCCGCGACCGAACGCGCCGCAATCCTGAACAAGATCGCCGACCGCATCGATGAGAATGTGGAACTCCTCGCCGTCGCCGAGACGTGGGACAACGGAAAGCCCGTCCGCGAGACCCTCAATGCCGACATCCCGCTGGCCGCCGACCACTTCCGCTACTTCGCCTCGGCCGTCCGCGCCCAGGAAGGTGGGCTCTCCCAACTCGACGAGGACACCACCGCGTACCACTTCAAGGAGCCCCTGGGCGTTGTCGGCCAGATCATCCCGTGGAACTTCCCCATCCTCATGGCCGTCTGGAAGCTCGCACCGGCGCTCGCAGCCGGCAACGCGGTTGTCCTCAAGCCGGCGGAGCAGACCCCCACGTCCATCCTGGTCCTGATGGAACTGATCAGCGATCTCCTGCCGGCCGGTGTGGTCAACGTGGTCAACGGCTTCGGCGTCGAGGCAGGCAAGCCGCTGGCTTCCAGCCCGCGCATCCGAAAGATCGCCTTCACGGGCGAGACCACCACTGGCCGGTTGATCAGCCAGTACGCGTCCAACAACCTTATTCCTGTCACGCTGGAGCTTGGCGGCAAGAGCCCGAACATCTTTTTCGACGACGTCGCCGCCCAGAATGACGCCTTCTACGACAAGGCCCAGGAGGGCTTCACGCTCTTCGCGTTCAACCAGGGCGAAGTCTGCACCTGCCCGTCCCGCGCCCTGGTCCAGGAAGGCATCTACGACTCCTTCATGGCCGACGTCGTGGCCCGGACCAACAAGATCATCCAGGGCAACCCGCTTGATACGGAAACCCAGATCGGTGCGCAGGCCTCCAACGACCAATTGGAGAAGATCCTGTCCTACATCGACATCGGAAAGCAGGAGGGCGCCAAGGTCCTCACCGGTGGTGCCCGGGCAGAGCTCTCCGGCGACCTCGCCGGTGGCTACTACGTCCAGCCCACCATCTTCGAAGGCCACAACCGGATGCGCATCTTCCAGGAGGAGATCTTCGGCCCGGTAGTGTCCGTCACCAAGTTCAGCGACTACAACGACGCCATCGGCATCGCCAACGACACGCTCTATGGACTTGGTGCCGGCGTCTGGTCGCGCAACGGAAATGTCGCCTACCGCGCAGGCCGGGAAATCCAGGCCGGCCGCGTGTGGGTCAACAACTACCACGCCTACCCGGCAGGTGCCGCCTTCGGCGGCTACAAGTCCTCAGGCATCGGCCGTGAAAACCACGCCATGATGCTGGACCACTACCAGCAGACCAAGAACCTCCTGGTCAGCTACAACGAGAACAAGCTCGGCTTCTTCTAGGAGTTTTTGTACAGCAAATGCCCTTATGGAGCCTTCTTAAGGGCATTAGCTGTACAAAAACTCGCATCAAGCGGATGGATCAAAGGAGATCGTCAATGTCGAACACTATGCAAGCAGCAGTAGTCACGGAGTTTGGAACCGACCTTACGGTCAAGGAAGTTGAACGCCCGACGCCGGGTCCCGGCCAAGCGCTGGTCCGCCTCCTGACATCGGGGGTATGTCATACGGATTTGCACGCCGCCGAAGGCGACTGGCCGGTCAAACCCACACCGCCGTTCATTCCGGGACACGAAGGAGTGGGCGAAGTGGTGGCCTTGGGCGAGGGCGTCAACGATGTTGCCGTTGGCGATCTCGTGGGGAACGCCTGGCTGTGGTCGGCATGCGGGGACTGCCAGTACTGCCGGACCGGATGGGAAACCTTGTGCGAGTCACAGCAGAACGGCGGTTACAGCGTGGACGGTTCCTTCGGCGAGTACATGCTGGTGGACACACGTTTTGCTGCCCGTATCCCTGAAGGCTCTGACCCGGTGGAGGTCGCGCCGGTCCTCTGTGCCGGTGTGACCGTGTACAAGGGCCTCAAGATGACCGAGGCCAAGCCGGGGCAGTGGGTCACCATCTCCGGCATCGGCGGTCTGGGCCATATCGCGGTTCAGTATGCCGTAGCGATGGGCCTGCGCGTTGCCGCTGTGGACATCGCCGATGACAAGCTGTCGCTGGCCAAGGAACACGGCGCCGAGCTGACGGTCAACGCGTTGCATGAGGATCCGGCCGAGGTGATCCAACGTGAAACCGGCGGGTGCCACGGGGTTCTGGTGACAGCCGTGCACCCCTCGGCCTTCGGTCAGGCCATCGGCATGGCGAGGCGCGGCGGGACCATCGTGTTCAATGGGCTTCCGCCAGGAGATTTTCCGGCACCGATCTTCGAGATTGTCCTCAAGGGCCTCACAGTCCGGGGATCGATCGTGGGGACCAGGCAGGACCTGGAAGAAGCACTGGAGTTCTATGCCCAGGGGAAGATCAAGCCAACGGTCTCCACCCGGGAGTTGTCGGAGGTCAACGCAGTGTTCGACGAGATGAAACACGCAAAGATCGACGGCCGAGTGGTTCTGAAGTTCTGATGACCAGCTCTGCGCTGGAAGCTGCGGTGACGCTGCCCGGGGAGGACTTCTCCCGGGTGGCGCTCACCGCGGCGTCCGTGGATCTTCTTCGCACGTTATGGACCCGGCACGGCCCGCTGATGTTCCACCAATCCGGAGGGTGCTGTGATGGCTCCGCGCCGATGTGCTATCCGGCGGGGGAGTTCCTGACCGGAGATTCCGATGTCCTTCTGGGCCGGTTCGAGCTGGGCAGTGCCTCGGAGTCGCAGCCACTTGAGTTCTGGATGTCCCGCGAACAGTTCAACTATTGGTCCCACACGCATCTGACGGTGGATGTTGTTTCGGGTCGCGGAAGTGGTTTCTCCGTGGAAGCGCCCGAGGGCAAGCGCTTCCTGATCCGGTCGACACTGATGGATTGGGATGTGCCGGGCATTTAGCTGCCAGAATTCGGGCATCAGGCTGGTGTGATGCGGGCAACTCACTCCCATCACACCAGCCTCAGCTGTCACATGATGCAGGGCGTCGTCTCACTATCTGGGATAAATATGGCCGTCCACTGGCCGGACACTATTCTTGATGAGTCCTATACCACCCTCCTCCAGAATGTGGCATTTTTATGAACATTTTCAGGACCAAGTCGATTGAGCAGTCGATCGCTGATTCCGATGAACCCGGTCGCAAGCTCAAGCGCAGCCTGAGCACCTGGGACCTCATGATCATGGGCGTCGCCGTTGCTGTCGGCGCCGGGATCTTCTCGGTGGGCGCCAAGGCTGCTGCCAACTTTGCCGGCCCCGCCGTCACCATTTCCTTTGCCATCGCCGCGGTCACCTGCGCGCTGGCCATCATGTGCTACGCCGAGTTCGCCACCGCCATCCCCGTGGCGGGTTCCGCCTACGTCTTTACATACGCCACCATGGGCGAGGTCCTGGCCTGGATCATCGGTTGGAACCTCATCCTTGAACTCTTCACTGCTGCAGCCGTGATCGCGAAGTACTGGGGCATCTACCTCAGTACGGTGTTCGGTTTGATGGGAGTGGAGATGCCGCCCTCTGTCAGCGTGTTCGGCATCGACCTCTACTGGGGCGCTTTCCTGATTGTCGCGATCTTTACGGTGCTGCTGGTGCTGGGGACAAAGCTGTCCGCCCGCGTGGGCAACGTCTTCACCATGATCAAGATCGCGGTGGTGCTGTTCGTGATCGTGGTGGGCTTCAGCTACGTGAAGTTCTCCAACTACACGCCGTTTGTCCCCGCTTCCGAACCCACTGCCGGTACCGGTGCGGCCGATGTCATGAAGCAGTCCTTCTTCGGCTTCCTGACCGGCGCTGCTCCGGCGCAGTACGGAACCCTGGGAATCTTTGCAGGCGCTGCCCTGGTCTTCTTTGCTTTCATCGGCTTTGACGTGGTGGCGACCTCGGCGGAAGAGGTCAAGAACCCGCAAAAGACGCTGCCTCGCGGTATCTTCGGTGGACTGGCCCTGGTCACGTTGCTCTACATCCTTGTTTCCCTCGCCCTGACCGGCATGGTTTCCTACACGCAGCTGGCCGAGGTTAAGAACCCCACCCTGACCACCGCTTTCGAGGCCGTTGGCAACACCGACGCGGCCAAGGTCATCGCCTTCGGCTCCCTGGTGGGCTTGACCACCGTGATCATGGTGCTCCTCATGGGCCTGTCCCGCGTGGTTCTTGCCATGAGCCGCGACGGACTGCTGCCCCGCTCCCTGTCCAAGACCAGTGACAAGCGGGCTACACCGGCCCGCCTGCAGATCATCTGTGGCGCTGCTGTAGCGATCGTTGCCGGTGTGACCAAGGTGGATCTCCTTGAGGAAATGATCAACATCGGAACCCTTTCGGCCTTCGTGATGGTCAGCCTGGGCATCCTGGTGCTCCGCAAGAAGCGTCCCGACCTCAAGCCCGCCTTCCGCGTGCCCTTCGGCAAGGTCCTGCCGTGGGTCTCCGCAGTTTTGTGCCTCTACCTCATGACCAACCTGGCCGTGGAAACCTGGATCTTCTTTGCGATCTGGCTGGTGATTGGCATGGCGATCTACTTCTCCTACGGCCAACGCCACTCCAGGCTCAACGAGAAGTTCGCTGAGGCGAAGACTGCCGTCAATGGCGCCACGGAGAGCCGCCGGGCCGACGGCGACGAGGACGAAGACAGCTACACGAAGGTCTAAGTGCCTGTCAGACAGCCGAGCGCTTTCTAGTCACGGGACGCCCGGGAACCACTGGTTTCCGGGCGTTTCTGCGTCCCGGTGGGCCATCAAACATCCTCACGGTGCAGCATGCTCACTGACCCATTCCACCAGGGGCCGGAGCACCTCCCACCGGGCAGCGATCTCGTCCTTGGCCGCAGCGGTGGACAACCAACCCGGCTGCCCCACCTCGACACCAGCCGACAGCGACTTGTGCTTGAGCAACTCCGCCCGCGGATGGTCCTTGTCGAATCCGCGGGGAACGGTCTTCAGCTTTTCACCTTCTATGGTGAATCCGGCTTCCGCTACGGCGTCGGTGATCTTCTGCAGCTCCAGGCCACTCTCAGGCGCATCCACTGCTGCCCGGTAGCGGGCCAGTTGCGCCGGGGTGTGGGAGTGGTAGCCGCCGCCGATCAACAAACCGTCGGCGCTGATCTGCACGTAGTAGCCAACGCCCTCCTGGGTGGCGGCAAAGGCGCCCTGTGCTGTTTTATAGGGCGACTTGTCCTGGGAGAACCTGACATCCCTGTTGGGGCGGAAGATTTTTGCCGGCCCGAACCTGGGTTCCAACACTGCAAGGAGAGCTGTCAGCGGCTCCTTGACCTCGGCGTCGTACGTGCTTTTATGCTCCAGCCACCACTCGCGGTTGTTGTTCTCTTCAAGGTCCTCGTAGAAGCGGAAGGCGGCTGGCTGAATGCCTGAAAATGTGTCCATGAAGGGATCCTATGGACCCCAAGGACGCATCAGCCATAAGGGCAGCCCGCTATGTGGAAACAACCCGCTATGTGGAAAACAAAAAGAACACCCCGCCGCGGAATTGATCCGCAGCGGGGTGTTCCTGAAAACCGGACGCTTAGAGCTTGTTGGCTGCTTCGGCGTCGGACTCGGTCTGGCCAGCGCCGAGGTTGGCGCGGAGCTTGGCGCCGAGCTCGGCGTCAACGTTGGTCCAGTACTGGATGGCGCGTTCCTTGATGTCGGCGTTCTTCACGCCACCAACGGCACCGGTGATGGTGTCGAGGAAGCGTGCCTTGGCGGCCTCGTCGTAGACCTCGCGGTACAGGGTACCGGCCTGGCCGAAGTCGTCATCCTCAGCGTGCAGGGTGTGCGCGGAGAGGGTGAGCTCGCCGTCGTTCTCCCAGCCACCGGCGGGGGAAGCGGGCTCAACGGCGGCCGGGCCACCGACGGAGTTCGGTGCGTAGACCGGGGTGGACGGGGCGTTGAACAGGTAACGGCCCTGGCCATCCTGGCTGTAGTTGTTGACCTGGTTCTTGGGCTGGTTCACCGGGATCTGGGCGTGGTTGGTGCCCACGCGGTAGCGGTGTGCATCGGCGTAGGAGAAGATGCGGGCCTGCAGCATCTTGTCCGGGGAAGCAGCGATGCCCGGCACGAAGTTCGACGGCGCGAAGGTGGCCTGCTCGATCTGTGCGAAGTAGTTCTCCGGGTTCTTGTTCAGCTCCATGGTGCCCACGTGGATCAGCGGGTAGTCGGAGTGCGGCCACACCTTGGTGAGGTCGAACGGGTTGAAGCGGTACGTCTTGGCGTCCTCGTAAGGCATGACCTGAACGTGCAGTTCCCACGACGGGAAGTTGCCGGCTTCGATGTTCTCGGAGAGGTCGCGGATGTAGAAGTCTGCGTCCGAACCGGCCAGCTCTTCAGCCTGGTCACCGGTGATGGAGTTGACGCCCTGGTTGGACTTGAAGTGGTACTTGACCCAGAAACGCTCACCAGCGGCGTTGATCCACTGGTAGGTGTGCGAGCCGTAACCCTGCATTTCGCGCCAGGAAGCCGGCAGGCCACGGTCGCCCATGAGCCAGGTGACCTGGTGTGCGGACTCGGGGGAGAGGGTCCAGAAGTCCCACTGCATGTCAGCGTCGCGCAGGTGGGTACCCGGGAGGCGCTTCTGGGAGTGGATGAAGTCCGGGAACTTGATGCCGTCGCGGATGAAGAACACCGGGGTGTTGTTGCCCACGAGGTCGTAGTTGCCCTCGGAGGTGTAGAACTTCACGGCGAAACCGCGGGGATCGCGCCACGTGTCGGGAGAACCGTTCTCGCCTGCAACGGAGGAGAAGCGGATCAGCATGTCGGTCTCGACGCCCGGCTGAAGGAAAGCTGCCTTGGTGTAGGCGGAAACGTCGGAGGTGGTCTTGAAAGTACCGAAAGCGCCGCCACCCTTTGCGTGCACAACACGCTCCGGGACGCGCTCGCGGTTGAACTGTGCGAGCTTTTCCACCAGGTAGTGGTCGGTCAGGATGATGGCACCGTCAGCGCCGACGGACTTGGAGTGCGCGTCGGAAGTGACAGGGGCACCCGACTGTGTGGTCGAGATGTTCGCGGTCATCATTCTCCTTTTTATTATTTCTGGGTTACGGAAGGTAGTACGGGAAGCTGTTGTTTGGCCTGGCAATCCTGGCAGATGCCCTGGTAGAGGACGTCTGCGATCTGGATGGTCATGGGCTTGGAATCTTCGTTCCAGTGCGGAGTGAGGCACGGTGCGTGTCCCACTGCACAGTCCACGTCCTCCACCTTGCCGCAGCTGATGCAGACGGCGTGGTGGTGGTTGTCGCCAACCCGGGTTTCATAGAGCGCCGGGGAGTGCGGGGGCTCGAAGCGGCGCAGCATCTGCAGGTCCGTGAGGTCGCTGAGAACCACATAAACAGACTGCGCCGTCAGTTCGGGAAGTTCTTCGCGGGCAGCGGCAAGGATGCCTTCTGCCGGGGAATGCGGATGGTGCTGGACCGCGGCGAGCACTGCAAGCCGCTGTTTGGTCACACGACGGCCATGGGCATGCAGGGCCGCCGCCCATGCTTGCTGCTCAGCTGTGTGATCCGTCATGCATCCATTCAAGCACTTATTTTGATAAGTTCACAATAAGGCGAGGCTAACTTCCGGTGAACGTAATAATTCCACCAGCGGGTTCACGTCCTCAGCCGCGGATCTGCCCAGCGCATGGATTTGCAGCGGCGTCGCCGGGGTCCGTGATTCGAGCGCCACGCAACTGAAGCCGCTGACTCCAATGGGCATTGGCAAGTCGCCCATGGATGCGGCGATGGCAAGGAGGTCAACCGGCCTGAGCTCCCGGATCGACGCCGCACCTCCGGCGGGCTCGATCACCGTGTGCCGGGGTCCGGCAGTTACGGTCCGGGCCGGTTCAAGGACAGGTACGACGGCGGCCTCCGCCTCGTGTGCGACGGCCAGGGCCGCTTCGGGCCGCTCACTGCGGAGGACCTCACGTAATGCCTGGTCGGTTTCCTCGAGCCCGGACTCCGGCAGTGCCACCCGACGGTGGGCCGGCAGCGACAGCTGCTGTCCCGGCGTCGTGGTTTCTCCGGCCCAACGACCGAAAAGGTGGAACGTCGGCGTCGACGACTCAGCCACCGGCTCACCCAGCCCGGCTCCCAACGGATGCCACTGGTAGGCGAACATGACGGCGCACTGACCGGCCCCGAGGACCTTCGCAAGGGCTGTACGCGCCAGATGGTGGCAAAGAAGCCAGTCCGCTGCTGACGGGAGCGCGAAGTCGATGGAGGGATCGGACAAACGGATCACCACATGTCCGGCTGTGAGGGGGTGACGTGGCCGGGCGATCTCCCAAAAGTCCGAACGGTACAGCAATCGTCGCGACATGACCATGTCAACTCCTTCCCCGGGGTGAGCCTACCAAGCCCTGGGGCTGGTTAGGGTTGGACGGTGGCAAAACTACTGGCAGACATCACTCCGCTCAGGGAGAGTCCTGCTTTTCGCCGGCTCTGGCTGGGGGCATCCGTGGCGGCCATCGGCACCCAATTGACCCTCGTGGCCGTCAGCCTGGAGGTCTACCGGCTCACCCAGGAAAGCCTCTACGTAGGATTGCTGGGCATCTTCGCGCTGGTTCCGCTGGTGATCGCAGGTCTCTACGGGGGCTCCATTTCCGATGCCTACGATCGCCGGAAAGTGGCCTTGATCGCGTCCTTGGTCCTATGGCTGACCACGGCCGGGCTGGCTTTGCAGGCGTGGCTGGAGATCGGGAACATCTGGGTGCTTTATGCGCTGGTGGCCATCCAAAGCGGCGCGCAGGGCATCAACGGACCCGCCAGAAGTGCGATTATTCCGCTCTTGGTCCGTAAGGACCTGCTGCCGGCCGCCAATGCCCTGAACATGCTGACCTTCGGTCTCTCGATGACCGCCGGACCGCTGTTGGCCGGAGTGCTCGTGGCCACGATCGGTTTCGGGTGGACCTACACCATTGACGTCATCAGTTTTACCTTTGCGCTCTGGGGACTCTTCAAGCTTCCCCCGTTGCCACCCTCCAAGGATGCAGTGCGGCCCGGATTCCGTTCCGTGGTGGAAGGGTTCCGCTTCCTCGGCGGCAGGCCCAATGTCCGCATGACCTTTGTGATCGACCTCATCGCCATGATTTGCGCGCAACCCAGGGCACTGATGCCGGCCATTGGTGCTGTGATGATCGGGGGAGGGGAGACGACCGTGGGTGTGCTGCTCGCTTCCACAGCCGTGGGCGCGTTCCTTGCGGGCCTCTTCTCCGGGCCGCTCGGCAGGGTGCGCCGGCAGGGCAGCGCGGTGGTGTGGTCGGTGATGGGTTGGGGCGCATCGATTGCAGGCTTTGGCCTGGTGGTGCTCCTGGCCGGAGATTCCGGACGTAACGGAACCACGCCCTGGCTGATACCGGCAGCGCTCTGCTGTGCGCTCGCCGGCATTTCCGACTCCGTGAGTGCTGTGTTCCGCACCACCATCCTCCAGGCAGCCACTCCCGACCACCTGCGCGGACGGCTGCAAGGGGTGTTCATTGTGGTGGTCGCGGGCGGGCCGCGGGTCGGTGACATGCTTGCCGGTGGAGTCACGAGATTCCTCAGCGAGGGCGGCGTGCTGCTGCTTGGCGGACTTCTGTGCATAGTGCTGGCGTGGCTGGCCTCGCGCATTCAACCCGGGTTTGTCGCCTACGATTCAAAGCACCCGGTGCCGTAGCCGCCGGTGCCCTAACTCCCGGTGCCCTAACCCCCGGAACAGGGCGACCGGCGTCGGCGTTAAAGCTAAAGAACCCCCGCAAGAGGCGACGAAAGAGGACGAGGGAAACGTGCACAAACACAACAATGGACTCAAAACCGCAGCACTGTTCGGTGTGCTGTGGGCGGTGTTGTTGGGTTTGGGCGCCATCATCGCCTCGGGAACCCGCAGCACTGCCCCCATCTGGATCATGGCTTTGATCGGCGTTGGTACGACTGCGTACGGGTATTGGAACAGCGACAAGATCGCCATCCGTTCCATGGCCGCGTACCCGGTGACCGAGGCCCAAGCGCCGCAGCTCTACCAGATCGTCCGGGAGCTGTCCGTGCGGGCAAACAAGCCCATGCCGCGGATTTACCTTTCACCCACCATGACGCCCAACGCCTTCGCTACCGGGCGCAATCCGAAGAACGCCGCCGTGTGCTGCACTGAGGGGATCCTGCACCTCTTGGATGCCCGGGAACTCAGGGGTGTGCTGGGGCACGAACTGATGCATGTGTACAACCGCGACATCCTGACGTCCTCGGTGGCGGCTGCCGTGGCCGGCGTGATCACCTCGGTTGGCCAGATGCTGCTGATCTTTGGCGGTGGTGACCGGCGCAATGCAAACCCCCTTGCCACCATCGCCATGGCGCTGCTGGCTCCCTTTGCCGCCTCGCTCATCCAAATGGCGATCTCCCGGACCCGCGAGTTTGACGCCGACGAGGACGGTGCCGAGCTCACTGGCGATCCCTTGGCACTGGCTTCGGCCCTGCGCAAGATCGAGTCCGGGGTGAGCCAGTTGCCCCTTCCGCAGGACCAGCGGCTGATCAACGCCTCGCACCTCATGATCGCCAACCCCTTCCGTGGCGGCGGAATGCGGCGGATGTTCTCGACGCACCCGCCCATGAAGGAGCGAATCAGCCGCTTGGAGCGGATGGCCGGGCGCCCGCTCTCCTAGGGACTCAACACGTTGTGAACCCGCAGATCCGTTGTTGGCCAACGACCGAAAAGCGGGTCCGCAACGGAAATGGAGCCAGCGCAGGCCCTAGGTGAACAGCCCTTCGCCGATGTACCCGCCCTGCTGCACGCCCGGAGGCACCGCAAAGAGGCCCGAACCAGTGTGCTTCAGTGGACAAGCCACCCAAGGCCACAATTTGGCATCACGGCTGCTTGGTTCTTGGCAAATTTGTCCTCGCCCACGGCAGATAAGAAAAAACGAGGACCGCAGGATCAAGGCTGATCGCTGCGGTCCTCGGTGATTCTGCGGACTCTGTGCGGACTACGGACGCAGGCGCCCACTAATCACGCCGTCCTGCGCCGTTAGCTGCGGAAGTTCACGAACTGGAGGTCGGCCTCTTCGAACTTCTTGAGGATGGCCATGGTCTCCTGCAGGTCGTCGCGGGACTTGGACGTCACACGGAGTTCGTCGCCCTGGATCTGGGACTTGACGGACTTCGGAGCTTCATCGCGGATGATCTTGTTGATCTTCTTGGCGATGTCCTGGGCGATGCCCTCCTTGATGCTGCACTCCAGGCGGAACTCCTTGCCCGAGGGGTAGGGTTCGCCCTGGTCCAGGGACTTCAGGGAGATGCCGCGCTTGATGAGCTTGGACTGGAAGACGTCCAGGACAGCAAGCACGCGGTCCTCCGAGTTCGCCTTCATGAGGATCTTCTCGCCGCTGAAGTCGATCTCAGCGCCGACGCCCTTGAAGTCGTACCGCTGCGCGATTTCCTTCTGGGACTGGTTCAGTGCGTTGGCGACCTCTTGCTTGTCTACCTTGCTGACGACGTCGAATGTGGATTCGCCTGCCATGACTCTCCTTAGGTTGGGGGCCCTGTGAGGGCGGTTGGGTCTGGCATCCAGCCTAGTACGGAAGACGGCCGTTGGGACGGTGAGGGGCTTTCACAGTTCGCTCACAGCACACGCAGGGTGGGAACCGAGGTGGGCGGCCCAGAGTTGTACCAGTTGGAAGACACTTCGTCCGGAGGATCAGCATGAGCACCAAGGCCGTCCAGTCCATCAGTAAGTCCGCCTCAGCAGCAGCAGGTTCGATTGGAACGGCTGCAGTGGCTGCTGCCAGTGCAGTAGCGGCGGCAGCGGTGGCGGCCTCGATCGTGCTGAGCCCGGTTCCCGACGCCACCTCGCGCATGGATGGCGTCCACGCAGATCTTCAGCGGGCCGTGCAACTGAACCAGATCACCGCCGAGCAGGCCGAGAAGTTCGAGGCCAAACTGGCGGGCCGCATCCTCGGAGAAGCCTGAAATCCCTTGAAATCCCGGGCTCCAAGTCCCGATTAGATTCTTCGTGGAAAGTTCTGTAAGGTTGTCTCTGCCTTCGGTTACCGGATCGAAAGAAATGGTCTTCCGGAAGTGATCTTCTTTTGAAGTTCGGCAGATTACCCGAGCGGCCAAAGGGGGCTGACTGTAAATCAGCTGGCAACGCCTACGGGGGTTCGAATCCCTCATCTGCCACCCAAGGAAAATCCCCGGAACCAGTGGTTCCGGGGATTTTTTGTGTGCTTGTGGGTTTTCCCGGATGGGTTGGCTTCTTGGTTACTGTCTCTCGGAGATTTTCCGAAGCTCCGCGATTTCCAAGCGCAAGGCCGCGATCTCCTTGACCAGATCAGCCACTTCGGCCCGCACGGGTTCCTCGGCTGCTACTGCCTTTTCGCCCGCCGCGGCCGCCACGCCTTCGGCATTCTCCTCGATCCGCTGCACCAGCCAGGAGGCGATCGACGCCGTCACGATACCCAGAACTGCGATGCCGCTCATCATGAGGGCTGCGGCGACAACCCTGCCGATGGGTGTGACCGGATACAGGTCGCCGTAACCCACGGTGGTGATGGTGGTGACGGCCCACCAGGCTGCGTCTCCGAAGGTCAGGATCTTGGCGTCGGGCGAGCCCTGTTCAACATCCAGGACGGCAAGCGCTCCAACAAGGATGAGCATGGCTGCCGCTCCGGCGACATAGGTTGCCACGCGTCCCCGGAGGGTTTCGCCCACGGTCCGTTGCAGGACCGAGAGCAGGGTGACCAGGCGCAGCAGCCGCAACGGCCGGAAGAAGGGGAGTACCACGATCAGGAGTTCATGGAGATTCCAGAGGAACCATCGCAGGCGGTCTTCGGCAAGCCAAAGGTTGATGAAGTAGTCCAAGGCGAATATTCCCCACGTGATCCAGAGAACCACTTCGAAGGGGGTAGCCGAGGGGCCATCGACGCGCCCGATGACCTGCCACGCGTAAGCAGTAAGGAATATTAATGCCGTGGCCATGAGCGGCCATTCGACGAGGTCCCGGTATCGCGCTTGAGTCATACGGGAATCCTAGCCACAGGCTGTACCTGCGGAAGCAGAAAGCGAGGATCAGTCGTTGGTTTCCAGCCAGTAGCCGTCCAGGTGGTGGATTAGTTGGCGTCCCAGGCCACCCTTGAGCTGGATCCACAGGGTGCTGCGGTCATCGGTCATGCCATCCAGGGTTCCCTCAATCCGGTTCCCGCGTGCGTCCTGGAGCACCACCGCCTGGTGGCGCTGGAGTTCGGGCCAGACGTCGCCGTGGGGCCGGGTGGTTTGCAGCGTACTCAAAGGGGTCCCCCTGATGTGTTCTTCAATACGAGTTCCAGATATTGTGCACGTCTTTGGTGAACCGGCGGTAAACGTTAGTGCAATCGTTGGACATAAATGTGGACATTAACGGCGCAAACCCCGCTGCCAAAGGGGCGTCCCACATTGCGGGCTGCAACTTCCGCCCAATATTACTCATGGGTAACATTGCTGTCATGCACCTGCTTCTACGTACCCTCATGTTGCTGTTCACGTCCGCCAAGCGTTCCCCTTTGGGCGTCTGGGAAGAGTCTTCGCTGCCTTTGCGGGTCCTGCCCACGGACATTGACATCGCCATGCACGTCAACAACGGCATGTACTTTTCCCTGATGGACCTCGGCCGGTTCGACCTCATGGTGCGCAGTGGCGTCTGGGCCAAGATGCGAAAGCGGGGCTGGAGCCCGGTGGCTGCGGGGGAGACCATTGCGTTCCGGAAGTCCTTGCAGCTATGGCAGCGCTACACCATTGAAACCCGCATCATCGGCTTGGACACCAAAGCCATCTACTTCGAGCAGCGCATGGTGGTGGCCGGAGAGATCTACGCACGCGCCTACATCGCCACCCGCCTGGTAGCCAAAGGCAAGCCGGTGTCCCAGGAAGAAATCATCGCCGAGTTTGGTGCGCCGCCAGCCGACCTTGAACTGCCCGAATGGATCCATGAATGGCGCGAGAACAACGGACTGCCTGGGGCCCGCCGTCCCGCGCCTCACGTGTGGAACTAGACGCCGACATCCCGGCGCTGCAGGGCAAAGGCTCCCAGGGCAATAAGGGCAACCGATATGGCGTACAGCCCGGTCACCGCGCCCCAGTCGGCCCCATTGGCCACCGGTGAATTGCCATAGGCCCAGTGGTACGGAGAGAGATTCAGCAGCCATTCCACGTTGGGACTTTGCCGCCCCACGGCGTTGAAAACATAACCAAGGACCGCCACTGCCGCGCCGACAGCGATTCCATACACCTTCCGTCCGCTGAGCGCGCCGACAAACAACGCGGCGGTGCCGCTTAGCAGAGCCAAGGCAGCAAACAGCAGCACTGCGCCAGCGAGATGCCCGACGTCGATGTTCAGTTGGGCGGGTCCGTTCAATACCAGTACCAGCACGAAGACAAGGGCGGCGAGGACCGCGATGCGGACGATCAGCGCCAGTGCCCGCTCCAGCACGATCTGTACGCGCGTAACGCTGTGCGCCAAGGTCAGCTCCAGGAGCCCGGACTCTTCGTCGCCTCCCACAGCTGCCGCGCCCCAACCCACCGAAGCCATGGACATCAGCAGGAACCCGATGAGCCCGAACAAGGTTGCCTGGGTGTAGCCGGGACCGGTTGCGATTTGGTCGTAGTTCAAGGCTTTGGTCATGCCTTGCGGGAGGGCATCGATCATTTGCTGCATTTGGGAGCTGCCACCGATGGAGGGGTACAGGGGCAAGTACAGCATGATGGCACCCGTCAGACCCACAGCCCACGCCAGGGTGGAACGCCACGAGTCCGTCAGTGCTTTCGTGAACAGCGGCAGTGGCCTAGGCATGGTGGGCTCCTTCCGGTTGCTTGAGGGCTCTGTGCCGGGATTCCTCCCTGGTGGAATCCGTGGTGGAAGGAGTGTCATTGCCGGTGTAGAGCGTCAACACGGCTTCCTCCAGATCCGGCTCCTCCAGCACCAGATCCGTCAGGTTCAGCCTGGCCAGCTCCTGGACCAATGGCTGGACATGGCCGGACAACGTGGCAGTGGCTTCGACCGTCCCGGCGGTGTGCCCATCGGCCGGCAGCTCCCGTACCGCTACATTGGCGACGCCCGGCACCCTGGCCAGGAGCGCGCCGACGTCGTGCGCTTCTGTTCCGGTGCTGTTGAAGCGAAGCTGCCTCACCGCTGCCGTCCTCAGGGCCTCGACGGTGGAAACTGTGACGATCCCGCCGTCGCGAAGGATGGCGACGGCGTCCGCTGCCTGCTGGACCTCGCTCAGCACGTGCGAACTGAGGAACACCGTGGCGCCCCCATCCACGGCCTCGCGGACCATTCCGTGGAAGACCTGCTGGACCAAAGGATCAAGGCCGCTGGTGGGTTCGTCCAGGATGAGAAGTTCGGGTTTGTGCATGAAAGCCTGCAGCAGCCCGAGTTTCTGCTTGTTGCCCTTGGATAGCTTGCGGGTCTGGCGGTCCAGGTCCAGCTGGAGCCGCTCGGCGAGATCGTTGACGTGCCGCTGGTCCACTGGTCCGCTGATGGCGGCAAAATGTTCCAGCATCCGGCGGCCCGTGGTGCGGTTTTCCAAGTGCAGCTCGCCAGGGAGGTACCCGATCCGCCTGCGCAACGCGGTCCCCGAATGTCTGGGATCCTGCCCCAGGATGGAGATGGAACCGGCGCTGGGCCGGATGATGTCCAACAGGCAGCGCATGGTGGTGGTTTTACCCGCCCCGTTCGGCCCGATTACCCCGAAGACTGTCCCGGACTCCACAGCGAAATCCAATCCGTGCAGAACCTCGCGCTGTCCGAACCTTTTGCGCAACCCTTCGACGACGATTGCCTGGGTCACGGGGCATGCTCCCTTCCGTTGTTGTTGTTTTCTTCAAGCGCTTCCCGGGCCGCGTCCAGGAACCGCGCGTCCGCGTAGAAACCGTGGGTGTAAATCTCAAGAAGTGGGAGGGTGAGCTGGCGCAAAAGGTCTGGGCCGATGCCGTTGGGTTCCGGTGCCGGTGCTCCCAGGGTGCGGGCGAGGTGCCTGCCCAGCATGAGCACCGCAAGGCTGTTGGAGGCGATCACCACGGCGATGGATCGGACGTCCTCGAATTTCCTGATGGTGCCGGCGTCGATGCCGGTGAGGATGATGTCCTGGCACTGGTCCACCACAGCGTCGAAGAAGGCGTCACCGGCGTCGGACTCATCGCCCAGGCTGCGGCGGATGTAGGCGACCTCCTCCGTGTATTGGTCCGGGTTGCTCAAGTAGTCCTGGATGAGCCTGCCTGTGGCACCGGGGTCAGCTTTTTCCCGCCCCTGGGTGGCTGTCTGGGAAAGAACGTGGTGATCGCAAGCCTCGCGGAGTCCGGCCTTGCTGCCGAAATGATGGATGACCAATCCGGGGCTGACTCCGGCGGCAGTGGCTACGCCGCGGACAGTTGTGCGGGAGAAACCGTCTCGGCCGAAGAGCCCGATCGCGGCATCCCGGATGCGTGCGCGGGTGGTCAAATCGTCTGCGGTTGAACGCATGTTTAATAGGCTAAACACTTGTTCAGCGATGAACAATAGGTTCTGGGATGCCGGGCTGGACTTTTATTCCCGGTGACGCGGGAAGCGAACAGGGCTCCCGTCCGCGGGACTTACCGGGCAGGGACGCGTACGGTGGAAGCATGGCTACAGTTGACATCACCGGTGAACAGTTCGCATCGACCATCGAGGAGAACGACATTGTCCTCGTGGATTTCTGGGCTGCATGGTGCGGCCCTTGCCGGCAGTTCGCGCCCACGTACGGAGCAGCATCGGAAACCCACTCCGACGTCGTCTTCGCCAAGGTGGACACCGAAGCCGAGCAGCAGCTCGCCGCCGAGGCCGGGATCACCTCCATCCCCACGCTGATGGCCTTCCGCGAAAAGGTGCTCGTCTTCTCGCAGCCCGGTGCCCTGAACGCCCAGCAGCTTGAGCAGGTCATTGAGGCCGTGAAGGGCCTGGATATGGAAGAAGTCCACGCGCACGTTGCCAAGGCCCGTGCCGAGGCACAGGAAAACTAGACTCCCTCCGGCGGGTTCGCTGGAAACACATCGAGGTCGCCGGAAATTCCCTGTGTGTCAGGCTGTTGTGTGACAGTTTGTGTGTCGCTTGTGGCCTGGCACGCGGGGCGGGGAAAGGTCCGTTATGGATTTTGTTGT